>JBEVTH010000079.1:0-10533 GCA_041156085.1 Candidatus Nitrososphaera maunauluensis | reverse complement strand
GGAGCAACCAAGACAAAAATAATGTATAAAGCATTTCTTAGCTATGCACAGTTAAGGGAGTATCTTTCCGTACTAATTGAAAACAACTTGTTAGAGTATCTAGAAGGTTCTCAGACATACAAGACTACTGAGAAAGGATTAAACTTTCTAAAGATGCATAATGAGATAGGCGAGCTTTTACAGACCTCTGCAAAGCAAGAAAGATAAATATTTGCTTCTTTTCTCATATTTTTCTAAAAACGTATAATACGTAAAAGAGGAGATTGAAAAAGAGATTTACATATTACTCATTTGAAATTACTTGATTCAGCCAGTTAGCTTCTGTTTCAGAATTATTATTATCAGATGTTACAACAACTTTCTCTTCAGTATTAGTATTTGCAGCTACACTTTGCGGCGTCATCACATTCTGTGTAGCAGACTCCTGTTGTAAGGTAGATTCTGCAGCAGTGGTTAACCCTTGAGTCGTTATTGTAATATTTGGTGTTGTAGAAGCAATATTTTCCAAGGTCTGTTTTGAGAGCTTTGCCTTGACGTTATTGATTTCGGCCTTTTCAAGGTTAATATGCTCTAGCAACTCATTTGTATAAATGCTAATTTGCTGATAGATCTCTTCTGTAACCTCATTGCTCCTATACTGCAGTTTTGCGTCAAATAATACTGCTTTAATACTTTTACTTTCTGCTTCTAACTCATTCAATCTCGTTTGCAATTTCTCATTAATGGATTTTTCATCTTCCTCAATTGCATGCAGTCTTTTTTCATATTTTATATAAACTAGTTCAGCGTCACCTTTCATTAAATCATTTTCAGTGACTATATCTTGGAGAGCCTTTATTCTCTTTAATGTAAGATTTTTCTGTCTTAGTAATTTTTGTGCATCTAATCTCCATCTCGGAATATAGATTACATAATCCCCCTGAACTAACAATTGTTCATATGTTAACTGTTTTAAGCCAACAGAGCCACAGTCTACACCGACAGATTCAATAGAACCATCGCTGTCAGTAACCATGCCTACTACCTTTCCCATAAAAGTACCATACATATCCTTGACTTGCTTTCCTACGAATTCAAGCTTCAGTTCACTCATGTAAAATATTTGATAAATAGATATAATGATAACATTGTCAAATTTATTGGATTATTTAGTAAGAGCTATTTATTTTTGGCTTGTACAGATAATGGATTCAGCATCTTTTCTTGTAGTTATGATAATCCTTTTCATAGTAGACGCTAATATAGAATAACGTTTTGGTTAACATTTATAACTATTTTATAAGTATAGTCAGATATACTATGTTTTTATTTATGATAATAATGAATATCACCTATTTATGATGTGTAATAGTCGTGAAAGTTTTCGCGATAATTTCTCAGACGAAGAAAGATCTATTCTTAATTCTCACTTTTCTAATGCAGACAGTGATGTTTTCACAATAATCACACCGAAACAGGTAGATAGGGGAGCATTGATGTCAAGATACTCTAGGACTGACAAGACGATGCGGCGTATATTCCTAGACGAATTTGCTAAGAATCCAAATAGAGGAGAAGAATTCTATAAACGTATATTATTAGAGTATGGAGACGATTCTGTTGCAGAGTTGGGAGAAGCTCAGGTTGCAATAGAATGGGTTTCAAATATTGCTGCTAAAAAAATTGAAGATCATAGAATAGGGTTATCATATCTTGAAAAATCCTCGCGATATGTAACGTTCGATCAAAAAGTTAATGGCCAATACAAATATTGTAGAGAAGAAGGCATTATGTCGTCGTCGCATGCTGATCGATATCGTCAAGCCTGCGATCATGCTTTTGATGTGTATAGCAAGAATATTCAATCAATGCAGAAATTTATTTCAGAAAATGAACCAATCGATCAATTCTTTTTTTTTGATTCTTCATCAAAAAGGGATATACCCTACGCTAATTTGAAATGTAAGGAAGACATTGAATCTGCAAGGCGAATCTACAATGCAACGATCAAAGCCAAATCCCTTGATATTCTTCGTGGACTTTTGCCAGCCTCTACTCTTACAAATTTAGGCATTACAGGAAATGGTAGGGCATTTGAATATTTGCTATCTACAATGTACTCCTCAAAGTTGGCTGAAGTAAAAAAGTTTGCAGATCAACTGCATATAGAATTAAATCTAGTTATCTCAGCTTTTATAAGAAGAGCAAATGACAAGTATGGTAAAAGTCTTCAATCCTATCTTGCAAATACAAGGAGTGCGATCTCTGAACTTGCACAATATCATATAAAAAGTATAGAACGAAATGAGAATACACAACCCGTAAAACTGCTAAACTTTGAAGATAATTTTGAAGCAGAGGTAAAAATAGCCTCAGCCATTCTGTACGAACAGGCAGAAGGTCAATCCCTTGAAAATATCATAAAATATACGAAGTCTATAACACCAGAAGATAGACATAATATAATTCGTACATATACAAAATTTCGAACTAATCGAAGACATAGACCAGGTAGGGCATTTGAAATGGTAGAATACACGTTTGAAATGTTTACAAATTTTGGTATGTTCCGTGATATGCATCGTCATAGAATTCTAACTTTAGAAAGGCAACTGCTCTCTACTAGGCATGGATATGATATCCCTGTCGAAGTTATTAATTTGGATATTACCAAGGATTATAAAGACTGTATGTATAAATCTAATGAAGTATACGAAATTATTTCAAAAGATATGCCTGAAGAAGCTCAATATGTTGTTAACTTTGCATACAAATATCCATATTTCATTAAGATCAACCTGCGTGAAGTATGTCATCTGATCGAGCTACGAACTATCCCACAAGGACACCCGGACTATCGCGATATCTGCCAGAAAATGTTTGGGCAAATAAAGCTTGTTCATCCGCTCCTTGCAGATGGAATGAAATTCGTGGACCTAAAGAAATATGAACTAGAAAGACTCAGTGCCGAGAAAAACGCTGAAAAGAAAAGATCGGAATTATAAGAGGCTAGCTAAACCACTTTTCAAGCGATTGATTGCGATTTATAAGAGATTTGTTTAGTTTTTTTATTGCTCCATTTACACGGTCTGTAGAAAAACTTTTTTCAATGCATAGAAAATCAACAATACTGGTGTAATTTACTTCATTAAATTGTATATCGTCCACCTTTGGAATTTCTGGATTTAAAAAGATATCTCGTATTTCCTGATATGGAATATTAGATATCAAATGTCTAATTTTCTCAATGTTTTCTAATTTACCATATTCTCGAATTAACTTTAAAGCTGTTTTAGGCCCTATTCCTGAAAAGCCTTCTGGATTATAATCAGTACCTATTAAAATTCCGAGATCAACTAATTGTTCATGTGTCAATTTAGTTTGATCAAGAATGCGTTGATGCTCAATAATTTCTGGATCAACATCAATGTATGTTTTTTTATTAGGAACTTTTCTCTTGCCGCTGATTGTAAGATTACGTGTAAGTTTGTTGGCACCAAACAATATGGAATCATAATCCTGGCTTGCGCAAGTAAATGCTGTACCTTGTTTTGTAATGTATGCAGCAGTAGCCTCACCCTCAGAAGTGGCCTGAACACAGGGGATTCCTAGGAGAGTCAGGATCTTTTTAGATTCTTCAACCATCTTAGCTGTCAAAACAGAGGTAGCTTGGCTATACTTTCGTGCATCTTCGAATCTACCCGCTGCCATTGCTTCGTAATATTTTTCAGATGCTTCCTGTTTTATTTGACGTCGTCGTTCAAGCTCTTTTAACTTTAGAGGATTAGGTTTGCCATCAAAAATGTAGATAAGTTTTATATTATCTGCAAGCAAATTAATATTCCGATAGAATAAGCCACTCAGATGACTTGTTACATCACCATTAGCGTTTGTAAGTAGTTCACCAGTTGGGCCACGAATAGTTGCGAGAAATTGATAGATTGCGTTATATGCATCAACTGCTACAACTTTATCGGATAATTCAGATATTGCGATAGGATAAGGCTCTACAAGTAGTTTTAGATCTAATCCCATTTATATATTTAGACAATAGAAAGATTTTACTTTTTCTTCAGATTCTTCTTTGTAGATTCCCAACCTAATGTGACGATTTCTTCATACACATTAGATAATTTAGGAATAGAGTCTTCATTTTCAGCAGCTATCTTCACTCTACTGCGATAGTAATTCTCTATATCATGAGCAGTTTTGCTGTCGATAGTGATAGAAATTCGTGCTTTAGGCATTGTAGCTAACATTTTAATTTGCTATATTAATTTTTACTCATTAGTATTGTTATTTATCATGTGCTTTTTAGTATAAAATACACATGATACACTTTAAACATCATAAGTGAAGCTCGCCTTAAGGCATACGTATTTACAACATGTACTGCTTTTACAACAGCGTATGTGTTTCCTGATCCAAATCGTACTATTTTATTTCAACTATAAATTTAGAATAAGCATTTAATAGCGTTTAAAATATATATATAAATTGTCTTCACAATTTATCTGTTATATACTTCAAAATAATGAAAACGCCGGGAGTGGGATTTGAACCCACGAGTCCCGAAGGACATCAGCTAACGCATCAAATATGGATCTCGAGGCTGACCCCTATTAGGGTTCTAGACTTACCTAGCTTGGGTACCCCGGCCCTTTTTTTTATAGGATATTGTAATTTATTTTTTTCAAAAAATGATGAATGCCATAAATATATGTCTCGGCATATGAGTTAGGAAAACATTTGAATATCCGTAATTCATCCTAAACATTTTCAAAAATAAGTTTTCATTTTATGCACATTCAGATCGGATTAAAATTATATAAATGGTGGTTATTATGGGAATGTGTGTTAGTATCTATAAAACCGCCTATTCCTGAAGAAATTAAGAAGTTGACCGTAACTGATATTGCAATAATGGGTGGATTAGCTGATTCATTAAGGGATCGCCTGGAAAAATATATTGAAATTGCTCCATATACCATGCCAGATCCACTGGGTGATAAAGATGACTACAATTATTCCGTTATTGTTGATAGGGAAGGATCAAACAGGATAGTCGCAATGATTGCTAGTAAGAAGAATCCACTCCCTCAACTGCCATGGAACAAGATATTGGGAGAACGCCTGCTTAAATTGCAATTACCAAAACGAGACGCTGCAGTATTAAAATATGAGATGATGCCAAAGGATACCAACAACTTTTACCCATACAGACGTGCTAGCAGGATCGCTGGCTATATTATGTTTGCATTTCAAATCTGTGGGCAGCATTAACGTGTTTTTAAAGTCATGCCAAATAATCGGTAACACCCATTCTAGAAGTAAAACAAGAAATTACATTACTGGCTCTTCTTTTATCTTTAGGCTACCGTCTGATGAAATCGCTATTCCCATTGTTTCAAGAATAGCTTTTGCCTTTTCATCTCCTTCTCTTTGAAGAATCTTTCTAGCCATTTTTAGTCTGTAAACAGGAGTCCAGTGTTGGCCTATTTTGTACTTGCCGTGCATTTCTTTTGGAACTATCTTAATCACAGTTACCGCTTTGACCGATTGCATATGTGGGTTAAGTGTAGTATACCCTTCCTCTTTCTGGTACTTTTTCATCAGAGCATTAAGTGCCTTTGTCTTCTCAGTGTTATCTTCAACTATTGATGCACTTCCTTTAATAACTACACTGATGTAAAGAGTATCAGCTTGTGATGCGTCAGAAGGATGAAAGTAGTATGATGGTAAAAAGCATATATACTGATCAACTTCAAATCCAGATTGCGAATCTCTTCTGATATTACTAAGTTTTTCACCTACATGATGGGAATGCATATAAATTGCATCTGATCTTATTATATATTGTAAATCAACGCTCGGCTGATCTGCATTTATATAGACAAAATTCATCGGAATAATCTGTGGATATCCTTTGGCGTCAATAGTTGCCATTCTACCAACAAATTGGCCATTTAGGAACTCAATAACTTTTGTCTTAGATTGTATCTCCAGTTTTCTTAGAAGCTGCATTTATTGTATATCCTGTGCAAACTAATATAACTTGTTGGAAATTGCAGTTTATTGCAGTATCAATTTATTTTTCATAAAACTATTAAAACATAGATATGCTTCAAAGCAACCAAGATACTTGGGAGATTATTGTATCATATAATCAGATCTATCAAAACCACAGATATTGGTTTCAGTTTTGTTAAATAATGATAAAACAATAACATTCTTCTCACAGATATTGTAATCTCTTGTAAGTTATAACAATTAGAGACTTTACAAAAGGATAACTTCAATTGTGTCAGTAGCAATTTATACCATTTATAGACTACCCTAGAAAACTCCATTTCATTATAATAAATGAAATGTCTTAATTGAAATTTAATAAAGATATTAACTAATCATAAATGTGAGGCATAAAATCGATACTCTACTTCCTGGACCTAAAGCTACAAAGATAATTAATACTATAAAGGAGATTTCTTATGATTCGACTTTTGCTTATCCACTTGTTATTGCAAGTGGTCGTAATTGTGTAATCAAGGATGTAGATGGAAATGCATTCCTTGACTTCACCTCGAACATAGGTACTTGCCCACTTGGGTATTCCCATTCAGAAATCATAGGGGTATTAAAAGAATATTCAGAGGATGGCATTCATAAGATTGCAGGACAAGATTTTTATTGTGAAGAACATGCTAAAATAGCACAGAAAGTAGCTTCTATTGTTCCAAAAAATTTCAAGACATTTTTCATCAATAGTGGTACTGAAGCAGTTGAGAACGCAATAAAGATTGCCTACAAGAAGATGGGACCGCTACCAGGAGTATCATGTATTAATGCTTTCCATGGGCGGACTCTTGGCGCACTCAGTTTCACTTTTAGTAAACCCGTACAAAAAGCCAACTTTCCGGAGTTGCCAGTTAAAAAGATAAAATTTTGCATTAATGATAACGATTTAGAGATTGATTCAATTGAAAAACTATTGAAAGAAAATAAAATCGCGTTTATTTTAAGTGAAGTCATCCAGGGAGAAGGTGGGTATAATGTTGCAAGTAAACAGTTTATTAAAAAACTTAGAAAATTTGCAAACCAATATGGTGTTCCACTAATCTTAGACGAGGTCCAATCTGGTATGGGTCGAACAGGCAAATGGTGGGCTTTTGAGCATTATGGGGTAAAGCCTGATATCATGAGTATCGCCAAAGCACTTCAAGTGGGTGTAACAGCTTATGATAAAATACTTGATCCTTTTGAACGTGGAGTTCTCTCCAGTACCTGGGGGGCAGGTAGTAGAATTGACATGGCAGTTGGCACGAAAATAATAGATGTCATTAACCATGATAGACTTCTTGCTAATGCAACGATCAGAGGGGACAGCCTAAAAAATGGTCTGAAGGAGATGGTAGGAAAAAATGGCATAATCGATGTAAGAGGAATAGGCTTGATGATTGGAATTGAATTCGATACAAAGGAAAGAAGAGATAATAAATTGATAGAGTTATTTAAGAAGGGACTCCTATTGCTACCTGCTGGTCAGAAGGCCATGAGAGTAATCCCTCCTTTAACTATAGATGAAGAAGAGATACAAGAAGGATTAGTTATAATGAATGAAGTACTATCATAATGACAAGATATAATGATAATTAGTAGTCAATATAAAAATGGTTAATAAGCTCTATAATCTTCTCCAAGAATTTGTGATGCCATTTTTAGTTCAAGTACTTCATTTGCTCCTTCATATATGATAATTGCTCGCGAGTCTAAGAAATGCCTTGCTACCCTAGTTGTCTTTCTATAAGCTACAGATCCAAAAATTTGAACGGCTCTATTTGCTGAATCAAATGCAGAGTTGCTTGCATGAAATTTAGCTATAGTTGACAGTCTATCTGCCTCGTTTCTTAACATTGAATATTCAACGTTATTTCTACTCAATTTGGATTGCCATTGGTCATCTTCCTCCTTCAGTTTTTCGACATAATCGTGAAGCTTTTGTCTTGTGAAAGCAGCACGGTACACCAGCCAGCGAGAACTTTCTATGTTTGTTGCAATTATCGCGATATGTTCCTGTATCAACTGCTTTTTGGCTAATAATGAGCCATGCTGCTCTCTTATTTTTGAATACATAACAGACTCCTCTAGACAATCCCTCATCACACCTATGGCCCCTGCTGCCACGCTAAGCCGACCATCTATTAATGCACTGTATGCAATATTCAACCCTTGACCTTTTTGTCCAAGTAAATTTTTTTTTGGAACAATGCAATTGTCAAAATGAATTTCTGCATTTTTGACTGTCAATAGTCCTATCTTGTCCTTCATTTCTTCCGCTCTGATACCAAGAGAATCCCCGTTGATAATGAATGCAGATACTTTTCTATTGCTGCTGCCGCTACCACTATCTTCTTTTGCATACGTTGTCATAACATTAGCAAATGTACCATTGCCAATCCAGTGTTTTTTTCCTTTCAAGACATAATGGTCCCCTTTGTCTTCAAATTTTGTAATTATAGAAGAGGGATCGCTGCCTGCTACTGGTTCTGTAAGTGCAAAAGCCATAATACTTCTCCCATCACAAGTTTTTGGAAGATATTCCTTCTTTTGTTCTTCGTTTGCCCAGCCTTGAAGAATCATTTGACCTATTGACGTATGTGCTGAAAAGAAAGTTCGCATAGAACTGCCTTCTTTGCCTATCCGTTCGATGGCAAGAATATATGTGAGAATATCATATCCTAGACCCCCATATTTTCTTGATATAGGACATCCAAGCATTCCAATCTTTCGAAATTCGGAAATTACCTTTTCATTTAACTTTTCTTCAAGATAGCATTTCTCTTCATAAGATCGTATTGATTTGCAAGTACTGTCTACTTGTTCCAAAAAAATATTCTGTTCATTAGAAATATCAAAGCTCATTCTTGAAAAATTATAGTATGACACAAAATTCTTTCCCAATGTAGATATAAAAGCGTGTTATGATGCAAAAACTCCGCATAAACTGGTTTATTGGATATTTGCTCGTTGATAATTGGAAGAATAATAATTGTGTTAACCATATTCCTGAACACAGGAGAAATTTTCTTAGACAAGTGACTATTTTGCAAAAATACACTATACAAGATAAATGCTACATCTACACACAATAGATATTTTATATCACTGTTATACAAATGGCAGAGGGTTTAAATAGTTTAGATATAGATCGAAATTAGTGAATTAGATGCCAGTCGCAATAATTCCAGATATTAGTGAGCAACACTGCATTGGCTGTGCGCTATGTGTAGAAATTTGTACCGCTCTTGGTCCAGATGTACTAAGAGTAAAACCTGTAGAAGGATGGAAGAGAGGTAAAGCATTTGTATTTTATCCAGAGAGATGCATCTCCGATGGAGCTTGCATTGGCGTTTGCCCGACAAAGGCAATATTTTGGATGAGGCCGATGGACTATACACCAGGACAACCAATTCCATTGAAGAAGAATGCAGTGTTCGTAAAGGGTTGGGAAGAAGGCTAAAAACCCAGCGAGTCCTAAATTCCTTTTTTTAAATTTTTGTTTTCTTTTTAATAAGAATCAAAGAACAGCTAACAGCCAACAATTATCTACAGATCTGAATTTGGATTAATATTACATTATCCAACCAAATCTTTGTAACCCAGATATCTCAGTATAATACTATGTTTATAAATTCTTCTAAGGTAGGCAAAGACTATAATAATATACATCTCTCTTAAAGATAATGACAATAACTTCCTACTTTTCATTCTAAGATGTGATACGAGACTGTCTTTTGATCTAAATTTTTTGTTTATTGTTAATAAGTATGATATATTAAACTACCAAAACTTAATTGTAACCCTCTACCTCTATCCTTTTCATAGTCAATATATTCCATATGATGGACTTTCTAGCAAAATCATAACACTGTCGAAGTTTAATTCTTTGTTTTGCTATTAAGATATTTTTCGTACATATAGAGTGCCATTTCCTGCTGATTTGATTGAATAGATCCAGGACGTATGCTCCTTATTTTCTTTATGGCTTGATTAGCTGTCACATTCTCTTTTTTGATAAGATATGCAGCTAATATAGTTCCAGTTCTTCCTCTACCTGCCGCACAATGAACCATAACTGGTTTATTCTTAGATATTTGTTGTTGGATATAATCAATTGTATTATCAATCTCTTCAAGGGAAGGAGCACTATAATCTTCCACTCTTAAATGGAAATAATCAACATCATCGCCATTACCATTAGAAAACCATTTTGACGGTAATGGCACTTCTCTTACGGTAACTATAGCTTTGACACCATGTGTCATTACCCATAGAAATTGAGAATAATTCATAGGCATACCACTTCCAGCAAGTTTACCTTCAATAACCCAGCTGAAATTTGTGGGTCTGTTTACCATACGCCCATAGATCCACCGATAAGCATTACCAATTTTAGTCATTAGATACTGCTACAATCTAATAAAATTGCTAGTAGAATATATTAATATGTTTATAAATATAACCAGTTATCATATATAAAGAATCTACTACTATCAT
>JBEVTH010000078.1:0-10652 GCA_041156085.1 Candidatus Nitrososphaera maunauluensis | reverse complement strand
AACATAGCAGTACGAACGAATTTAAGCAATATGAGAATATATCCAATAAAAGGTGATTATAGTGATAAAACATGTTATTGTATTTGATGTTGTGGGATTGGAGCTGAATCATATTCAATCAGGTCTTGTACCAAATATTGCAAATATCGCAGCTGAAGGTGAATGTGCTAAAATGGAGCCTGTTTTCCCAGCACTTACTTGTCCGGTTCAAAGTAGTATACTTTCTGGCACATATCCAAATCAACATGGGATAATAGCAAACGGACTGTATGATAGAAGTAATTATGTTCCTTCATTTTGGGAACAATCAAGTGCTTTGGTTCAAGCTGATAGAATCTGGGATATAATAAAAAAACAACAGCAATGTAACCACCAACAAAACAAATTGTCTGGCCCTTCTTCTTTTTCTTCCTCCACTTCCCCTTCCTCCTCGTTTAAGACTGCGGTATTATTTTGGCAGAACACGATGTATGCTAAATCAGATATCATTGTTACTCCTAAACCACTTCACTTGGAAGATGGGATGGTTATGTGGTGCTATTCAAAACCAGTAGGATTTTATGATAAAGATTTAAAGGAGCGGTTCGGAGAATTTAACCTTGCTACGTACTGGGGACCATTTGCATCATTTAAATCCAGTGAATGGATATCTAAGGCAACAGAATATACTCTAGAAAATGAACGCCCTAACCTGATGTTCACGTACATCCCACACGTCGATTATTCAGCCCAAAAGTTTGGTAAGAATAGCAGCCAAGTAAAAGATGATTTGAAGAAATCTGATGAGTTGGTGGGAAATGTAATTCAAAAAACAGTTGAGTTAGGAATCAGAGATGCTATGCAATTTATTATTTTATCTGAGTATGGATTTAATGATGTGCAAACTGCCATTCCATTAAATATAAAGTTCAGAGATGAGGGACTTCTCTATGTACGGACTATAAACGGTAAGGAATACATAGATTACGAATTTAGCAATGCATTTGCAATGGCAGATCATCAGATAGCTCATATCTATATCAAGGAAGGTTTTGTAGACCAGACTAGAAAGGTGCTGGAAAATACAGCTGGTATAGATATGATCCTTTGCAATGAAGGAAAAAAGAATTTAAAAATTGACCATGAACGTAGTGGCGAAATAATTGCAATATCTGAGAAAGATAAATGGTTCAACTATTATTGGTGGTATGATTCCGAAAAGGCACCGACTTTTGCAAAAACAGTTGACATACATAGAAAACCAGGTTATGATCCTGTTGAATTATTTGTAGATCCAAAAACAAAGTCAATACCTCTCGATCCACACTTGATAAAAGGTTCACATGGCAGACCTGCAGATCCTGTTACAGAAGAAGGATATTCTGTTTATATATCAAATCGCAAATCCAATATTCCAAAAAGCAATTCTCCCGAGAGAATAAATTGCATAGATATAGGACAATATCTAATTAACCTCGTGACTCGCGCATAGTCATACTAGTTTAAAACAAAGTAATGATAAATAATAAATAATAATATAACAGCTTGATGAAAAATGGTCTTCAAGTACTCTATTACACTCTCATCGTTTAGAAATATAGAATCTTTAGAACAAACGTTGGAGCGATTAGTTAAGCAAGGATATGACGCAGTAGATATGTTTGGAGATCCTGATAACATAGATTTGAAAAGCTTGAAGGACACATTTCAATCGTTTGATATTCCTGTAGCTGGTGTTACAGGAATATGGGGTTCCATAGATTCAGATGGCAGGAAGCGACGATTGCTCATCTCAGAGCCAAGTGTCGTAACCAGCTCACAAAAATACGTACAACAATGTATAGATATGTGTTATTCATTGGGAGGAGAAAAAATAAACATCTGTCTCTTTGCCGATGAGGAACTTGTTACTTTAGACAGAAATCATAATGTGATTTCAGAAGATCAGAAAGCGCCTATAATACAAAAGGCTATACCAATATTATCAAAGTTATCTAGGTTTGCTAAAGAGCGCGGTATACAGGTGTTGCTAGAACCTCTGAATAGATATAGTACTCCATACTGCACTACTGCAAACGATGCAGTATGTATTGCTGACCAAATAAACCAAGATAATTTTGGAATTTTATTAGATACATTTCATATGAATATTGAAGAAGATTCCTTCGAACATGCCATATTAAGATCAGCAGGACTATTACGACACACCCACTTTGCTGATAACAATAGAAAGATGCCAGGATATGGACACATTGATTTTCAATCAATTGTCAAAAGTCTTCGTAATATAGGTTATAATCAGTATATTTGTTTTGAACCTAGTTTGACAGTAGGGTATGAGTCGGCAGCCACAAAAAATGGTTTGGAGTTTATCAAAGCTATATAGATTACCAAGTTAAAGGAAACCAAAATAGCTTATTGTTCTTACTTATAACTTGCTCATTCTTCCAGCGTAAGATTCATGCCGGGTTTTTACGTTAATAATTTGGGAGATGATTATTTTAAATAGTATCATCAAAACATTAGTTAAATTAATCTCTAATTCGCTTTATTCCTGTTTTGCAGGGATAGGACTATTACTTAGATAGGCAAGAATATACACCTCACCAGTGTCGCAAATCTGAAAATAGAATCTGCAAAGAATTCTTTATGTTATTTCAACAATCGGCATAGTGGGATACGGATAAAAATATATTATTAGAATCAGCCAATGTCTCTATCACAAATTTTATGAAAATATCTATAGCATCAAATATTGTATTGGATTCCATTAAAGATAGAGAAGGAAGAATCACTCATAGCCTTGGGGGACCTGCATGCTATTGTGGTCTTACTGCTAAACGATTTGGATTTGAAGTTATTCTTGCTACAAAAGTTGGCAAAGATTTTTCAACGGAAAACATGAATGTTTTGCAAGATCATGGAATTACCATAAAGGAATATCAAATGGCTGAATCTGCTTCTACAACAAAATTTGAACTCGTATTCAATAACAAAGATTCAAGAGATTTATTTTTAGTCTCAAAATGTGAGCCTCTGACATTAGAAGATATTCAAAAGGTACAGACAGATTGTTGGTTAATAAGCCCTGTTATAGATGAGGTTCCTGCAAATATACTCGCAGCCATAGTTAAAGACGGTGGAAAAAAAAATTTTGTGATGCTTGACCCACAAGGTTATATGCGCTCGATCAACACAACAATGCCACTATCATCATCTTCATCATCGACACGAATTTCATTACTAGATAACCTGACGTTAGATCTGCATGGGATAACTGCAATAAAGGTGGATGAGGAAGAACTTGCGGCGTTAACAGGAGGACTTGAAGGACTTGAAGGAATGCAATTTTTACAATCAATTAAAGGAGTACAGTTTGTTATTTCCACTACTAGTAAGGATATTCACCTATTACACAATAAAATGCATTATTGGGTCAAGCTAGATATTAATACTTCAGATTATACTGGTGCTGGAGATATCTTGTCAGCAGCATTTTGCTGTTCATATTTAAAGGAGAGGGATCCTTTATGGGCCATTTGTTTTGGAGCTGGAGCAGTACGAGCAGCTCTTGAAACAAAGTTAACAGGATTGAATAAGATCCCATCAAAATCAAAGATTGAGTATAACGCTTATTATTATTATGGCACTGTTGCATTTCAAAGGTTGTGATATGTGTTTTATTGTTGCTTATGTATGTGAATATATGTTCAAGTGCTAGAAAAACTAGGAAGGTCTGAGGAACGAAAAAAAATGAATATTACTGTAATAGAGCCGCTTGTCAGAGTCATAGGTAAGACTTGTGGTTGATATAAAAACGAGAAAGAAAATAGCAAGAAAGTAACATACTTCTTTACAGATAACTACTTCATGTTGCATATCTGCATTGTCCAATACTATCGCATATTTATCTCATATTTACCAAATACTATTTTTAGTTATGAACTCAGACTTGAGGTGGATTGCAATAAAATCTGAATATTGGCAATTGATAAGACAAATATTAATAGACAGCGGATGAACGTACGTAAAATGTTAATTAGATTACAACCATCGTTTATTGAACTGACAGATAAAACAAACGACAGGTTTTCAGAACAAGATAGGCAAGAGCTTGCACAAGCAATTGAAGCAAATTATGAAAAGATAAGGTTAGTCATGCTAGAGCAAGAGAAATCCAAAGATAAATCTAAACCAACACTATTAGAATTAGGAAATATTGGTTCCAGATTTTTTGCATTTAATATTTACTATAACGACGATATCGATGATGTATCAATTAGTGTTAGAGAACTAATTCCTACTATCTCGCCTGTTCGTTTAGACTTAATGGCAACAACAAAAACAACAAAGACAGGACCAACCCCAACTCAATCGTCTACCAGAGATCTAAATGGCACTTATTTGAAGGCTGCTCAAGTTTACGATGATGGTTCAATAAAAGCAAAATATTTTGCTGAAGCAATAAGAGAAGATGAAGGAATTAGACCACCATGAGGACATGATGACATTATGACTAATTTCAATTATAGTTAGTAGAACAAGCACATGCACTTCGATCTAAAAAAGTAAAATTTTTGTGATCAAATATAGTCTAGTATACTAGAACAATAGCGTACTTGAAGTTATGCTATTTATCATCAAAAAGAAATTAGGAATTCCTGACTATATTAGAAAGCTCTGGTTTGAACAGCTCTTCAACTAATTTACTGTTACTGGAATGGGTTGTTGCTCTTGTTCTTCTTGTACTTTTTCGAGTTCTGGTTCAGCTTCCCATTCTTCGCCAATTTTTTTCCTTATTCTATTGTTGTCTTTTAATTCATAATCTATGAATTCGCACATAGTAGTAACAGAACCATGGAATTTATAGTATAAACGAGTTTCAACATAGAATCAGGTTCTTATGTCACACTTTGAATTATAGGCATTACAAATGACTGATGAAGGTTCTCTCATCAGTCTCTTCGAAAAATAGAAGATAGACAATACCAGAATGTTTCTGATGTGACTAAAGGAGCTGGATTAGTTTACTAACAAAACTTTGGTATAATCAAAGTCTCCTTCTTTAATAATATAGATAGCATTCTACCAATTTTTGTTTGTGAAACCCACTAAAAAGGAGTGATATCATGGTGAGCCCAAGGGTACCGTATAACAAAAGCTAAAGCATGTATGTTATATCAAAGATCAACAATATGTTTATGTAAGTAATAACAAGGATGGTTGAGAGAAAGGTAACTTGTAGACTTATATAATCAAGGTAAAAGTATCTATGGTTAAATGACTAATCTTTTCACCTTTGAATTAAAGTAAATAAATAATCGCTTTACATGTAAATTAAGAGATGAAAATTGCCCTATCAGGTACAGGTTCTAGCGAGGATGGAGCATTCCTATATCAGATGAAAAAGACACTAGATTCGTTGAATATTGATACACAACTCATGCACGATACTGACTATAAATTGGCAAAGGAAGTTGATCTAGTTTTAACAACTGGCGGCGATAGAGGAATACTTGACTATTTTCATAAAGTTGTAACTGATTCTGCGCCAGTTCTAGGAGTTTACGAATCAGATTCTACTGGATTTTTGGCACAATTAGAGGTCAAAGACTTAGAATCAGCAATTTTTAGATTAAAGAGAAGCAATTATGAAGTTGACGAAGTATTTCGTTTAGCCGTTAAAGTAGATGGGAAAGAGGTTGAGCCTGTGCTCAATGATGTTGTAATATTCCCAAGCAAAAGCGCAACATTGATGGAGCATGTACTTAGAATAGACAGCAAAGATGTATGGCACGATAACAGTGATGGTGTTATAATATCTACTCCTACAGGATCAACTGCATATTCAATGTCTGCAGGTGGTCCAATGGTGTTACAGAAATCTTCCGTATTCGTTGTGGTGTCTGTGAATTCTGTTGATAATACTCGCAGACCTTTAGTAGTTCCTAACGATACCAAATTAGAAATCGCAGATATTGTAAGTAGATATCACTGCGAAGTTGTACTTGATGGTGGATCTCGACTAGGAATAAAAAAAATGCTTGAATGCTATAGACATGAATTTCCAGCTAAACTTGTCAGGTTAATCGGAGATTCTTCTTCTGCTGTATCGATTATAGCAAAGAAGGTGAAGTTGGCAAAAGATTTGTTAAGTGTGCCACCGAGCGCAAAGTTAATTTTGAAAACACTTGAATATGAGGGTGGTGCATTGACTCAAAAAGACCTTTCTACAAAAACTATGCTTCCAGAAAGAACTGTGAGGCTCTCACTCAGTCATTTGCTCAATCTAGGTTATGTAAAGAAAAAGACATCTCTGCGTGATGCACGACAAAAGATTTACGAGCTTAGGATTTAAAAAAAGTAATATCACGTGGAATAATTAGCAGATGCCTTTATAAAAGCCTCAAATGCCTGTTCTGGTATGCCTGGCCTGCTGTTAAACTCCGAATGATATTGTATTGCAAAGTAGAATTTGTGTTTTGGAATCTCCAGCATCTCGATTCGTCTGCCATTATCAGAATGGCCCGATAAAACCATGCCATAGTTTTCTATGATCTTGCGATAGTCCTGATTGAATTCGTATCTGTGTCTATGTCTTCGGTGTATTACATTTGTTTTTCTCCCACTGTATATCCTTGAGGCATTTGTATGAGGAATAATAGTAATCTCATGTTTACCAAGTCTCATAGTTCCACCCATATTATGCATTGACATCTGTTCAGGCATAAATACTACTACTGGATCTTTTGTATTCGGATCCAGTTCAATAGAAGTAGCAGATTGTAGATTACAAACATTTCTGGCAAATGCTATTATCGCTAACTGGAATCCAAAACATATTCCTAAATATGGGATATTTTCTTGTCTGGTGAAATTGGCTACATTTATTATTCCCTCACTTCCCCTTTTTCCAAATCCTCCAGGAACAAGTACACCGTCAAATTTCCTAAGAAAGGTAAGACTTCCATTATTATCATCATCACTTGCTCCTCCTCCTCTTCCATTCTGTTCAAATTCTTCCGAATCAATCCATTCAATCTCTACTTTTCTTCCAATATGCGCACTTGCATGTGACAGAGCATGATAGACGCTGACATAGCTATCTGGAAGAGTAACATATTTTCCCACTACTGCAATTTTTATCGAGCCATTATAGTCATAAAATGATTTTGCAATTGATTTCCAATTAGACCACTGTATAGAGCATTTCTTTAATAACAAATTTTCAGCAATAACCTTGATCATTCCCTGACTCTCTAAAACTTCTGGAACCTTGTAAATAGATGGGGCATCATGACATGAAATAACACATTTTTCTTCCACACTGGCAAATAACGAAATTTTATGTCTAGCATCGGAAGTGAGAGGTGTTTTACATCTAACAGCCAAAATGTCAGGTTGGATTCCAATTCGTCGTAGCTCTTGGACACTATGTTGGGTTGGCTTTGTCTTTTGTTCGCCTACAACATCCAATACCGGGGCGAGCGTAACATGAATAAACAACGTATTAGAATGACCATCTTCTAGTTCTATCTGCCTTAATGCTTCAAGAAATGGAAGACTTTCTATGTCACCCACAGTGCCGCCACATTCTACAACTACAACATCTAATGCTTCATCATTGGTAACTTTCCGTAATTTGTTTTTTATAGCATCTGTAATATGTGGAATAATCTGAACACATTGGCCAAGATATTTTCCTTCCCTTTCAGCATGAATTACATCTGAATATACCCTACCAGTTGTAATGTTATGATCTTTTGTCATTGCAATATCAAGAAAGCGTTCATAATTTCCAATATCCATATCGCACTCACCACCATCCTCAGTAACAAAAACCTCGCCATGTGCAATTGGATTCATTGTTCCTGCGTCATAATTTACATATGGATCAATCTTAATACATGAAGTCTTTAAACCTAGTAATTGTAATAATTTGGCCGTAGATGAAGTTATTACACCTTTGCCTAGTCCTGACATTACTCCACCTGTAATAAAAATGAATTTTGGCTTATTTCTGTTGTCTTCTAGGTTATCTTTCGACTGCACATTGGGTTTTAGTCGATCACCTTTTTATTCCTTTTTTTGTAAAAATTACAATCAATAATAAAACAAAGAGGGAATAAAATAATGGTGGTAGTGTTATTGTCAAGTAAAAAAGAGATAGCTTAATAAGAAAAAAGCTTAGTAAATTAAATTGATATTAAAACAAATGCAAAATCCAAATAATAATGGCAATAATAGTGACCCCACGAACATTGAATCTACAAAATTGAGAGGTAAATCAGCTATAGATATATCACATAAGAGTATATTAAAAGAAGATGAAAAGAGAATTAATATCAAAATATCTGATATCTATGGAGTAGATTTAGATGAGGCAAAGGAAATTCATATAAATTATCATTTACAGAGAATATTCTCTCTCTTATTGGAGAGAGTAAAAAAGCAAGGAATGACGGAATCCTTGTTTGTAGATAAAGTAAGAGATTTAGATGTTCAAGAATTTGCGTATCAGGTTTCAATGGGAGAATTAATAGAAATGGCTGCAATAGATCTACTATACAAGCGATTGTGTGAGATCCAAAATAACAATTTTAGCAACAGCGGATTAAGAGAAGATAGATACATTAACTTCTACAGTTAGAAGATTTGTTTATTTGTGAATAGGGACGAAAGCAAAAATAAAAAAGACTGAAGGTCAGGATTGTTCTTCTCTATAATTTTTTATAAATAGATTCTATGAATTTAGTTAGAAAGTATGTTTTCAAATTCATGGCATTAGCCGTTCCCTCTTAAAATATTGGATGAGCGAACCATTGTGTACTAATTACAATATCTCGATTAAGAACAGCAAAATACAGATATCAGATTTATGGAGGAAATCGGCATCGATGTTTTTGACAAAATCAAAGGAAAAACATCGAATGAATAACAGCCGATGAAGCTACATCATATAACCTTTTATATTACTATCGTATAGTATATTCTACTAGATGAATATATTAACTGAATATGGAGCGACTGCAGTAACTGCGGAGTTACTCCGGAGCCGCGACGAAGAACCTGGTCAAAATAAGACAAAAGAGGGTAGTATGTAATGACAAAAAGATGGGGATGTCCTATTTGTGAGCAGACATGTAGTCGAAATTGGATATGCGACGGCATATTGAAGGAAACATAATGGGTTAGGCGAAGCTGTAGACCTATTGAAGTTAAGAACCTTGAATATATGAACAGAAATGGTATATTGAATCAAGATGCTTTGCATTCATACAACAAAATACAGACAAAAGAAGACGAAAAAATAAAAAAACCGTATCAAACATCTGCTGATTTAACAGAAAAAATTATCCTACAACCTCTTAGGATGCTTCGAGAATTTAAACAACTACTCGATGACCTTTTTCAACTCAACAACAGCAAAAACAACAGTCTTATTTTCCTGCTCAATGGACATGGTCATCGCAAGATCGTCAGAGCAATGGAAACAGCACAGAGAATTATTGGTCACAGCAAGTAAATAATTCTGATCATGACAATAGTCAGACCGGCTTTTCGACTTTTGGACCAAATATTAACAACGAGAAAATAGTGAAAGATAAACTTGTACATGACCTTAAGAATAGAGCTGCTGAGAAGATTGCCGGAATACTTGATAAAAGACTCATATAATACAACTCGTCTGGAGTTAATTAGACATGCAAAATATCGGAAATAAAACTTGTTATAGTATTTACTGGATCATCATTTAACCGACTACCATTTGCACATCTAACTATATCTAGGCATTAACTTTTTTTATAAGTAAACACTCTTAACATAATATGAAAAACGTAGCTGAAAGGATTGACTCTGAAATTGAAAGACGTAGTCTATTAAAGCATCCATTTTATCGAATGTGGTCAGAAGGAAAGCTAACTCTAGACCATCTACAATCTTATTCAAAGGAATATTTTCAATTAGTTAAAGCAGTTCCTAGATTTGTGGAAAATATTTCTGCCCTTACGGCAGATCCTACTATAAAAGAATCTATTGAACAAACCATGAAAGAAGAATCTGAGCATATTGAACCATGGATCAGATTTGCAGCTGCTATTGGTGTTCCAAGAAAAGACATTGTAAACTACATCGCAACAGACAAGACAAATGCTGCTATTTCTGATTTGACTCACATAACAACACTATCGTTAGAAGAATCTGCAGCTGCTATGTATGCTTATGAGAAGGAATTGCCAAATATAAGTAGATCAAAAATAGATGGACTAAAGAAATTTTATGGCATGAATAATAATACGCAGGCTACAAATTACTTTGAAATCCATGAGGAAGCAGATGTCAGACATGCAGCAGTATGGCATAATATTATCCAAGAAATTCCTGTAGAAAAGGAAGAATTGGCATTCAATGCAGCTG
This sequence comes from Candidatus Nitrososphaera maunauluensis, assembly GCA_041156085.1. GTDB lineage: Archaea > Thermoproteota > Nitrososphaeria > Nitrososphaerales > Nitrososphaeraceae > Nitrososphaera_A > Nitrososphaera_A maunauluensis. The sequence continues at coordinate 254 of JBEVTH010000078.1, read as the reverse complement.
TTTTATCACTCGAAACACAAAATAAACTATTAGATTCAGTTCAAGAAAAGAATTCAGGATCAATATCATATTAATATATGTATCTAGTATAATCTCTAAATACATGTTATGATAATCTGCAATTAATATTTTGATATTGATTTCTTTTTGTCTTATGGTGAGTAGCTACTGTTTTAGCCTATGTATCTAACTAAATTTGTTTTAATATTCCTCTAAAAACGTTAACTGAAAATATATGATATATCCCTCTGCTT
>JBEVTH010000077.1:0-10671 GCA_041156085.1 Candidatus Nitrososphaera maunauluensis | reverse complement strand
TGGTAAGTACAACTTTTACCTGTAATTAGTCTGGGGAACCTATAATTGTATAATGACCAAAAAAGGCTTTAACCGATGATTGCTTGTAATTATTGTGGTGTGGTAAATACAATAATGCATCTAACTATATACTTTAGATTCAAATAACTCTGCTAATTTTATTATCTCGTCTATATTTATCTTGTCTATCCTTGTATCAAGAAATTCGAAGCTATCTATCCTTGTATCAAGAAATTTCTTTGTGAGGGATGATGCTTTCTTATTTCTTTGAGAAAATATGAAGTTTACATTTTTGATAGTTTGTGGCGTTATTCTAGAATATTTCGGAACTAACCTTATAACTACAGATTCAACAGTAGGCTCTGGATAGAACGCTTTTCTATTCACATTAAAAAGTCTCTGTATATTATAACAATACTGTGTTATGACGGAGATTGCACGATAATTTTCTTGGCCAGGACTAGCCTGTAGTTTATTAGCAAATTCTTTCTGTACCATTATTATGGCTCTATCAAATTTCTGAAATGGTAACCAGGTAAATGCTTCTTTGCTTTTGGAATAAGGAAGATTTGATATAAATACATTAAAATCAAGATTGTTTCGTATAAAAAGATCCTCATTCACTAAACTTAAGTTTGAAAAATAAAACAAACTTTTCTTTGCATGGGAGAATAGTATCTTATCTATTTCAAATGAAATTACATATTTTGCCTGTTTGCACAGCTCAGAGGTTAGGATCCCATTTCCTGTGCCTGCCTCACAAACGATTTCATCATTACTAATTTGTGAAGCTTCAATAAGTTTTGCAAGTATGTTAAGGTCTATAAGTCTGTGCTGGCCAAAGGATACTCTTTTTAACCATCTCATTTCCTTACAAACAGATTCATTCTAGCTTCTCCAGCAATTTCATCAATAATTCTTTTTGCTATGAGTTTTGATGGATCTCTTAATCCAACCCTGTTCTGAATATCAGTAAAGGATTCGAATCTTTTTTTGTCTCTCTCTTTAATTATACTCATCATGTATGTTTTTCCTATTCCTGGGATTAATTCCAGAGCATGAATTCTCGGTGTTACTGGTTGTGCCATATTGATATAATCAATGAATCGTTTCTCGTTTGCACTCACAATTTTTTCCACGATGTTCGTGAGCTCATTTTTTGCAGACTGTGATATATAATTATACTCCAGTCTGCCAAGAACACTCATCACTTTATCGCGTCCCTCTCTTCCAATATATACTCTCTCTCCAATTTCAAAATTCATATTTTGAACACCGAGCAACTCCAGCAATGTTAAGCGTTCCTCTCCAATAGCTTGAATGATGATGCCTTCTCGTCCTCTCACTGTATTTGATTTTCCTCTCTGTGTAAAATCAAGAACATAAGCATACTCTTCATATTTTCTCTGGTATTGTTGTATTCCTGAAGTTTGCTCATCAGCTCTACCACTATTATAATGTGGTGTCGGTTTCGACAATGCTATTCTTCCTGCTTAGGATATTGGTTTGCTTTTTATTTAACTTTCAGTGCTCATTTTAAGTATACTTAGCATTTTTTCAAGGGTTTCTGTGAGAACAAGTTTTTTCCACCCAAACGAGAATGCTCTCAATTCTTCTAACGATGTAGGCAATACATTTACGATTTCGACCGCCTCTTCTTCTTTTGATTCGCATTGATGAACTAATTTGTCTATCATTTTCTTAGCGATCTTTGGATTAGTCTTTGCAAATTTGCCAACATAGTCGTATGTCCATCGCTGGATCTGATCCATGTCATCTGGTTTAACTGCTTCTAAAATCTCCTTTACCTGTGGTAGCGAAATGACTTCCTTCTTGATAATTTCTGTCAATTTGATTTTGCCTTCTATGTAACAAACAACTTGGTGTGGTTAAGTCTTGTTTGCAGGATCTTTTGTTTTTTACCAAACATTACTGCTACTTTTAAGGATCTTTTCCCTACGCCCTTAACAACTCCTATTTTGCCTTGGAACCTTCTATGAGGAGTTGAGTTATGTTCTCTCGGATCTATATCCACAATAACCTTGTCACCAACTTTATAGTCAGTAAGCAAGTACGATAATCCTTTGAGAACATTAACTTTTGTCATGATAGATCGGGCCTTTCTTTTAGTACCATGTGACTGTGTCAATGACAAAGTGATTACCAAAAACCTTAATTTATTACTATCTGTTAGTATTTAATATTGAATTGATTCATTTGGATCTGAAACCCCTTCTTCAGTTAATGTAAATAGCACCTCTCTTTCGGGGTGATAGGGGCTATCAACCATTCTAGCAATTCGGTTTTTACCCGAACGTTTGAGGTAAATTCTATAAGTGCTAGTATGAGCCACAACATGGCCACCAGTTGGCTTGAAAGCATCGCCGAAGATTGCATCAGGAGACGATTGAATTTGATTAGTTGCTAGAACCGCAACATTATAGGTTTCTGCGATTCTAAGTAACATGTGCATAAACTTATTAAGTCGTTGTTGCCGTTCTGCTAATGTAGCCCTTCCAAGGAAATCAGCTCTATAATGTGCCACTGCTGAGTCGACTATTAGTAATTTTACTCTGTTGGTATCGATAATAGGACCGGTCTGTTCAATAATTAATTCCTGGTGTGCACTATTATAGGCTTTCGCAACTATGATATTTTCCAGTGCCTTGTCTGGATCCAGATCTCTTGACAAAGCGATTGAGACTATTCTTTCAGGTCTAAAGGTATTTTCTGTATCAATGTATAGTGCTTTATTATTTATCCATTCTTTAGATTTTTTCTGCTGAACTATTAGACATAAAGTATGACAGATCTGTGTTTTACCTGTCCCATATTCACCATAGATTTCTGTAACCGCCCTTGTCTCTATTCCTCCTTGAAGAAGATCATCTAGATTTTTTGAACCGGTAGAAATCCGTTCTTCTTTCTTTCTTTTATTATAAAGTTTTGTAGCTGTGATAAAGCTTTTATCGATAATTCCCATCTCTTCAAGTCTGACTCTAGCCTTGTTGCAAAGATATACTGACTTATCCATCTCCATGCCAGTAGTTTCAGAAATTTCTACTGGTCCTCTTACTATTAGATCCTTGATTGATTTGAACCCAGCTTCTTCCAAACGATCTTTTGTGGCAGGACCGATCTCCTCAATAGTGTCTAGGGCTAAACTCCGGGCTAGGTCTTCGTCTTCTTCCAAGGTGCATTAATCAGACCTGCGCAGCTACTAATTAGTCTTGAGTAGGCGAAGTATATGTGAATTCAAATTAAATAAGGCAATCTAATTATTTAGAATAGTATCTCTTATTATCTAAACATTAATATATAATTCATGTGCTTAATTTAACATCGTATCATGCTATTAATTAGACTTAAGTAGTTAGTTTGAGTGTTTTTTTACAAAATAATAGTGGTATTGTAGTATAACGAGCTTTTGCAATGCAACAATTAAATAAAGAAAATAATGCAAGTTTTCCTGATTAGATCTCTGGTGTTGAGTTTGATAGTTGACCTAAATCTTGCGGGTAAACATGTAATGGTTATAGGTGGTGGAACTGAAGGTATAAGAAAAGTCCATGGACTTTTAGGTCAGAATTGTAAAATCACTGTTATAAGCAATCGTTTAAATCGGTATCTTACACATCTAGAAAAGCAGGGCCAGATAGAAATAATAAAGACAAATTTAAAGGATGCGAGTGTACTTGATACTTATAAAAATCCATTTTTAGTCTTAGCTGCCACTGATGATAAAATACTAAATCGTAAGCTTGTAGAGAAAGGTCGCTTGATGGGTTCATTTGTATATGCGGTAGATGATCCTGAATTCAGCGACTTCTCATACGCGTCAATTATTAACATCGAGGGAATGATGCAAGTTGCAATCTCTACTTACGGTAAAAGTCCCATTATGGCCCGTAAAGTAAGAATTAAACTAGAGCGGATACTCCATAGGATTATAAAAAAATCGGATATAGAAAACACAAAGTTACAGGAATTTGCTCGTATCGCTGCAAAGCCAAAGCTAAAAACGGCCCAAGAAAGAAAACAATTTCTATATTCTTTAATCCAAGACAATCGTATTCAGAGCCTTATTACAGAAAATAGAGTTGAGGATGCCAAAACTGCGACACTTGAACTTTTACACAAGTGGGAGAAGGGTAATAAATGATGCCATCGTCATCATATACAATTGCACAATCTTTACACGTCATCAACGCTAGAGTTACTTACCGGAATATGCCAATTCATCTTCTTGAAAAATTTACTTTTAAAGATCTAGACCTAGATAGTGCACACAAGATACTTCTAGAAAAAGCCGGATTGAAAGAATGCGTTATTATACAGACATGTAACAGAGTTGAAGTTTTTGCTGCCACTAATAATCCTAATGATCGAAAACTACTAGAAGTATGGGCTTCTGCAGTTGGTTTCTCAAATAATCAAGAATTTGCAAATATCGTCGAAATTGGTAAAGGCAGAGATGTTGTACATCACTTGTTAAGACTAACATCAGGAGTAGACTCTTTAGTTATTGGTGAAGATCAGGTACTGGGGCAAATAAAACGAGCATTTGCTTTTTCTCATAAAAATGGTTATGCCGGTTCTTATCTTTCAATTATATTCGACAGGGCACTTAAACTTGGAAGTAGAATAAGGACAACTACAGGTCTAAACAAAGGGAGTGTATCGATTGGATCACTAGCCGTAAACTTGGCGGAAGAACACTTCAACAATCTAAAAAATAAACGTATCATGCTTATTGGTTCGGGTGAAGGAGCGAGCCTAGTTGCAAAATCATTGAAACAGCGGCAGGTCAATTTTATGATTACAAGTAGAACATTCGAGAGAGCTAAGTCCTTTGCTGATACTGTTGCAGGCAAGCCAATTCAGTTCGAAAATGCACTTGAAATGTTTCACGAGACTGATTTAATTTTTGTTTCTACTACCGCACCATATCATCTAGTTACATATGATAGGATTGAAAAAGCTAGGAGAAAGACAGAAGAAGGAATGATGATTTTTGACCTCTCAAACCCTCGAACTGTAGAAGAAAAGGTTGCAACAATAAAAAAAGTCAAATTGATAAATATAGACCAGATATCAGAAATGGTAGAAAAGAACATGCTAGCTCGCAAGAATGAGATCCAATCAGCAGAGAAACTGATTAATGATGAAATGAAATTCGTGGATACTACGTTGAGAAGAAAGAAGGCCGAGCCCATGGTAGTTTCTATTTTCAAAAGTGTTGATATCATTCGAGAGCGTGAATTGAAAAAAGCATTTTCGATTCTTGGGAAGACTCTTGGAGCTAAAGAATCCAAAACAATTGAACAACTTTCATATGCTATTGTTGAAGGGATTCTTTCTACTCCAATGAATAATCTTAGAAAAGAAATAGAGTTATGCAACGAAAACGAAGAAGAGTTAATGAATCTTGCTGCCAAATTGTTCAAATATGAAGATAAATATCAGTAACAAGCATAACGCTACTGGTTTTCCTACTATAAGATTAAGACGCTTGAGAAGAAGCGCTCCCATACGTGATTTGGTGCAGGAAATCAATGTTTCCGTTAAGGATTTAATTTGTCCATTATTTGTTCAAGAAGGATCTAACAAACCACATGTAATCGGATCAATGCCTGAGGTTCAAAGAATTCCACTTTCTAAAACCATCGATGAGGTTCAGGCTATTTCCGACCTTGGTATTAGGGCCATTATTCTGTTTGGCATTCCATCCCATAAAGATGATAAAGGAAGTTCCGCGTTTGACGATAACGGGATTGTACAACAATCTACTAAATTAATACGTAAACATTTTGGAGAGAAAATTGCCATTATTGCTGATGTCTGTCTTTGTCAATATACTTCTTATGGTCACTGCGGAATTGTAGTGAATAAAAAGGTAGATAATGAAGGTAGTATCGATACCTTAACAAAGATTGCCATTAGTCATGCAAGGGCTGGGGTGGATATTGTTGCACCATCAGCTATGATGGACGGCCAAGTGAGATCTATTCGTGAAGGCTTGGATGAAGCCGGATTTGCTGATATTGCGATAATTGGATACTCGGCAAAGCATGCATCTGCATTATATTCACCATTTAGAGATGCTGCTCATTGTACTCCTGAATTCGGAGATAGAAAAACATACCAAATGCCTTTTACCAATGTTAGAGAGGCAATGCGTGAAATAGACATGGATATCAATGAAGGTGCAGATATTATTATGATTAAACCTGCTATTCCATATCTCGATATAATCTATCAAGCGAGAAGCAGTACTAACTTGCCAGTTGCTGCGTATAGTGTTTCTGGAGAATATGCACTGATCAAGGCGGCAGCTATGGAAGGTTGGGTCGATGAAACCGCTGTGATGAAGGAATTTCTTACATCAATCAAAAGGGCAGGTGCAGATATGATAATCACATATCATGCAAAGAAAATGGCTAATCTACTCTTAAGTGAATAAGTATAACATACCCTCGGCAGAAAAATCTATAGTTAGAAACCATAAACATAGATATATTCCTGTAAATAAAACTTATTGATCGATGCCTAGCAAGTCAGAGCTCTTGTTTGAGAGGGCAAGGAAAGTTATCCCTTCTGGAGTTAATAGTCCAGTCCGTTTTTACGAACCATATCCATTTTTTGCAGCTTCAAGCAAAGGTAGTAAAATTGTTACAGCTGACCACATAAACTGTATTGATTATTGTATGGGATACGGATCTCTGCTACTAGGTCATGCTCATGCTGAGATAATGGAGTCTGTAAAATCGCAGATTGACAATGGGAGTTTGTTTTGTGTTCCAACTGAAAAAGAAGTGCAGTTGGCAGAATTGATTTCAAAAGTTGTTCCATGTGCCGAAATGACAAGATTAGTAAACACCGGCTTAGAGGCTACCATGCATGCAATTAGAATAGCACGTGCATTCACAAAAAAAAATAAAGTTATAAAATTTGAAGGATGTTATCACGGGGCCTATGATTATGTTCTTGTGAGATCTGGTTCTGATGGCGCAGGGGTTCCAACCTCTGAAGGCGCATTTGAAGAAGTGTCATCGCAAACATTAGTAGTACCTTACAATGACTCCTCAGAATTGGAACAAATCGTTAAAAAGAATGAGGATATCGCTTGCGTTATTATAGAGCCGGTACCAGCGAATATGGGTCTCGTAATACCTAACAAGCAATTTCTCAATGAAATTAGAAAAATAACTCGACAGCAGGATATAATATTGATATTTGATGAGGTTGTTACTGGTTTTAGACTTGCTCTGGGAGGTGCAAGTGAATTCTTTGGAATTAAACCGGATCTAGCAACATTTGCTAAAGCCATGGGAAACGGATTTCCAATAGCAGCAATTAGTGGAAAGAAAGAGATTATGGAGCAATTTGCGCCAGGAGGAAAAGTATATCAAGCGAGTACTTATGCTGGCAACCCGATTTCTGTTTCAGCAAGTATTGCAACAATTGAAATGTTGATGGACGCAAAGAATGAACTTTATCCACGGATCGCCAAGACTTGCGATCGTATAGTTGATGGAATTAAGAATGAATTGGAACGGTTAAATTTACACTTTACAATAAATACAATCGGCTCAATGTATCAATTATTCTTTACTTCTGGAAAAGTAGATAATGCAAAAAATGCAAAGAAGTCTAGTCTGGTTTTATTCAAAAGACTTTATGATGAATTGTTGAAAAGAGGGATTTTTATACCTCCATCACAATTTGAAACTTGCTTTGTTTCTAATGCTCATAGTGAAGACGATGCTGATAAAACTGTTGAATCTTATAATGATGCATTGCGTAGGGTGAAGGAAATATTATAACTAACTTAAAGGTGGGGACAAGAGGCAGCAGACTAGCCGTTACTCAAACTCAAATTGTGGTAGATGCATTAAGAATAGCTAACCCTTCTGTTGATTTTGAACTCGTCACAATTAGCACGAAAGGAGACTTAGACAAAAGACCATTATTTACGATAGACGAAAAAGGTATCTTTGAAAAAGAGGTAAATGAAGCTGTCATTACGGGGGATGTTGATTTTGCTGTTCATAGTTTAAAGGATATTCCTTCTAATCTTTCGGATGAACTGACTATTGCATGTATTCCAAAAAGAGGCAAACCAAATGATGTGTTGGTAAACGGAAAAAAAATTAAATTCGCAGATCTTCGTTCAGGTTCGGTAATAGGAACTAGTAGTTTAAGACGTGCTATTCAAGTACTACGTAAACGACCTGACTTAAACGTGAGGCCTATTCGTGGAAATGTGGAGACAAGAGTCAAAAAATCAATATCAGGAGAGTATGATTCACTGATTCTTGCTGAAGCCGGCCTAACCAGACTTAACATGCGAGATGTTATTGTCGAAAGATTTAATACGAAAGATTTTTTGCCATCTCCAGGGCAAGGTGCAATTGCGATTGTATGTAGAAAGGATGATCTAAAATTAATCAAGATTTTAAAGAGAATTGAAGATTCGCGATCAAGGTCTGAAATCAATGCAGAACGCTCCATGCTAACACAAATAGAAGGAGGATGTAGATTTCCTGTGGGTACTTATGCTATTACTAGTTATGACTCATCTAGACTCACTCTCTACGCTGACGTATTTTCAGCAGATGGTACAAAATCAATTAAAGTAAAAGAAACTGGAAATAGCAGAGAACCAAATAGACTTGGGATAAAGGTTGCTAACTTGCTTATTCAGGGAGGCACTATGAAATTGGCTGAAGGCTGGCGTGCTGCTGTCCAAGAATGGAACAAGAAATTATGATAAAAGATGGCAAAGTTTTCATCTGTGGTGCAGGACCGGGTGATCCAAAATTAATCACTCTCAAAGCATTAGAAATCTTGAATACTTGCGATATAGTACTTTATGATAGACTTGTTTGTAAAGAAATCATCGATCAGATTCCGGACACGGTTGAAAAGGTTTATGTCGGTAGATCTATAGGTGACGCAACGACCCATCAAGATGATACTAATAATCTGATGGTCGAGCAGGCTAGAGAGGGGAAGATAGTTTTACGACTCAAAGGTGGTGATCCATTTATCTTCGGAAGAGGGGGAGAAGAAGCTGAATATTTATTTGAGCATAACATTGAATTTGAAATAATTCCTGGAATTACATCAGCAATAGGATCAGCTGCATATGCAGGAATTCCTTTGACACATCGCCAATTCGCATCTTCTGTTGCCATTGTTACAGGTCATGAAGATCCTGAAAAAAATGAACCAGCAGTAGACTGGAATAAATTGGCTGAAACAGTAAGTACAATAGTTATCTTAATGGGAATAGAGAGATTAGAATCGATTTCACACAATCTGATAAAAGCTGGTTTGAGCAAAGAAACAGACATAGCAGTTATTGAAAATGGAACTACTATAAAGCAACGGGTAGTTAAGGGAACCTTGTTTGATATTATTAAGAAAGTCAAGAGAGCAAAAATAAAACCACCTGCAGTCATAATAATTGGGAAGGTTGTCTCTTTACAGGAAAAGCTTAGATGGTTTGATCGGTGAATTTTGTTGACTGCAAGTTTGAATAATAAAATACTAGCAATAACAAGAAAAGATCTCGATGCACAAGAGTTCGCAAAACTTGTAAGCTCAGAGGGTGGTAGGACTATTTCATTATCTGTGATTGATATCGAAGTAAAGGATCCTAAAGTTGTTGACGAATTTATCAATGCTGTAAATGAAAAAAAGCATGACTATTGTGCATTTATGAGTTCGCAAGCAGTTGAGGTATTATTTAATCTTGCAGCTAGAATAAATAAATCTGGAGCGGTTATTTCTATATTAAATTCAAGAACTATTGTAGCAATTGGACCTAAGACTCGGCTGAGTCTTACAAAACATGGAATAGATGTCAAAATTGTGCCAGAAAAATACTCATCTAAAGGGCTGATAGAATATTTCTCAAAAATGGCTTTTGTAAAAGAAAAAAGTATCATTATTCCTAGAAGCGAGGCTTCAAAAAAATTCCTTTTAAAGGCACTTACCGATCTAGGTATGTATGTAGATGAATTATTTCTCTATACTGTATCTACTTCTCACATCGATAATAATTGGAAAGATTTTATTTTGCTGTTGAAACAAAAAAAGGTAGATGCTATTATTTTTACAAGTGCGTCTACAGTTAGAGCCTTCTTTGAAATTATGCAGAGATTGTCATGCAATACCAACTCATTATTAAACAGCGTTGAGGCTATAATATCCATTGGTCCTTTTACTAATGAGGAGTTGAGAAAGAGAAATATTCGATCGTTAGAAGCAAAAGAACATACAATAATGGGGACGTTTGAACTAGCTAAAATTATTTTGCGTGAAAAATAGATTAAATTACATTTTCATAACCTTGTGTTAAACTCCAGTATCAATATAAATAGGTCATCAATCCTCAAAAGCCTCATTTTTAATATCTGTTACGCTAATTAATTCGCAAACTCAGCATGGTTTTACAAATGTTTCGATTGACATTGATTTGTTTTGCTATTTACTATCAAAAATTTTGTTAGATAAATGTTAATACTAAATCTATGTTAATTAGATGTGAGTTGTTCTGTTTAACAAGAAGGTACCTGGAGTTGTTTAAACCGACAATGTTTCCGAGTGTATTGTGACTTGTAAAGTATATATAAAACATAACGCCGTTATACAATATATGAC
>JBEVTH010000076.1:0-10779 GCA_041156085.1 Candidatus Nitrososphaera maunauluensis | reverse complement strand
AGATATCGGCCTCGCTTCTTACAACTAGTTCAGACATAAAGAGCACCATTGAAAATGATTACATTGATGATGCTGAAAATGCATAAAGTAACTAAATGGCTAACTAAATGCGTTGATGTTATATCTATATACATCAGTTCGTCGATTATTCAAAAGTGGAAGTGACTCTCTGACTTTTTGGATTCTAGATTTATCAATTTCAATAACTTCCATTCCATCTCTATTTCCCATATCTATCAAAGTTACGCCAAATGGATCGACAACCATGCTTCTACCAGAAAAGATATTACCAACCTGATCGGGTGCGATTACATACGATCCATTTTCAATCGCTCTTGCTTTCAGCATTGTTTGCCAGTGTTCTTCCTTCATAATTCCATGAACCCACGCAGAAGGTACGGCTAAAACATTTGCACCTTCCACCGTCAAAATCCTTGACATCTCAGGAAAACGTATGTCATAACAGATCATCAGGCCTACATTACCAACTGCTGTCTTTATAGGCTTTTCAATTATATTACCAGCCATCATCTTGACAGATTCTTTGAACCCAAGAGCATCGTACAGGTGTATTTTGCGGTAAACTGAACGAATTATTCCTTTGTTAGTTATCATAACAGCAGTATCAAATACGCGATTGCTGTTTTTTGGGTTACTATTGTTGATATTTCTTTCATAAATTGTCGCTACGACATTAATCTTGTTTCTTTTGGCAGCAGAACATAGTGTAAAAACAAAATTGCCACCATTAACTGACTCAGCTAGTTTTGTAAGCTGTTTCGCAGACTGATAGTTAGGTGAGAATGCCATTTGAAACTCTGGAAAACAAATTAAGCTTGCTTTCTTTTTTGCCGCTTCTTTAATGTAATTTAGTGATAGTCTAAGGTTTTCGTCTTTACTTTCTGATGATTTCATCTGTACTAAGGCAACAAGGGAAGAATCATTTTGCATTTTTCGTTGATCAGTGATAAGTCATAAAACCAAATAAATAAAAATATTTTACTAATATTAATAAATATCAATAGAGTGCTTCTGAATAAATCAGTATTCATCAGAATTTTCATTATATTTATTCTAAAATCCGTACATTTGTATTTCTGCAAATTCTTCTTTATATGTCTTTTTCATTTCTAGATGGATTGATACTCACCGCAGAGGTATATGCGATTTACAAAAATTAATAACATCAAAAACCAAAAACATGAGTGGAATTATCTTCCTCCATAAGAATCAGTAATAAATGATAATAAAGCTGGCCGAAATAGCAGCTCCTATTATTGCAGCAAGAAGATTGACAACATTATTATCTATCAACGGTATACCCCTTTCTTGAATTGTAAAAACGTTACAGTGTATTGCCCTTTTTTCTAGACATTTTTTGCAATTTATACATCTGTATTTCGCTTGAATTGTCGCTCCAAAAATGCTGTCAATATTTGTTGCTATCGTTCCTGCTGTAATAGCGGCCGGTAGGATAACGAGTATTTGTAACAGTATACCTTCTGATAATAATAGCCCAGAGACAGTTCCTATCAAAATTGAACCAGTAAGTGCAGCAATTTCGCCTCTAACAGTGACTCCGCCTGATTGACCTGTATTGATTTCCTTCCCAGTTAATATTGAACGAGGTTTCGCTTTACTAAGCAATCCGACTTCGGTTGCAACTGTATCTGATAAGGCAAAACTAAGTGATCCAGTAAAAGATAATGTAAAGACTGGGTTGTTATGTGATAAGTAATACAATATAGCAAATGCTGCTGCTGGTCCTCCATTAGCTATCACGCTCTTCCACCCTCGTGCACCATCATTCCCTTCAGACAATCCCATTTTCTGCTTTTGTTTGTATTTGTATTTAGTAAATAGTGATGCTGTTACAAAAAAGATTAACAATACAAGAAACCATAGAACCGAACCAAAGTATAGTATAATAAAACCCATTGGTATGGCTGCTACTGCTCCAAATCTATCAATTACTCGCATTCTGTAAGCAAAAATTGTTGTGGCAATCATAAAAGAAAGCCATGCAACAGCTTGCTCTATAGGAATCATATTTATTTTACTCCACCCGAAACTAAGTTATCTAATAATCTTTTTTCTTTATATTCAGGAATCGGAATTGTTGTTAAGATAGATGCTGTCATGCGATCTATGCTACTGCTACCCAACTTACTGTCATTATTTTGTGTCAATTAAAAAGAATTAGTATGTATTTCTTGATAAATGCAACGCCAGAAGATAGTCTCCGACCTTTTTCATAGTCGCTTATAACCGATGCAGACACATTCATTTTCTTTGCTCGATCAGCCTGTCTTATCCAGAATTTTTTTCTTACTATCTTTAATTTCTGTGTAGGAATATTGTTTTCCAATGGAACCGGCTACCCAAGTTACTGTAACTACAGTAGTTAAAAAAAGTATTGCATTCATTAGATAAGTATAATGCTAACATTAAAGAAAACATGAATCTTTTGGAAAAGATTATCTTAGTTTGATGGAAGTGTCAATACATACAAATGTTTGCTAATTTTTCAAGCTAATAATACTTTAACAGCTCGTTTTAATCGATAGTATGTCAAGATTATAAAAATGTCATTTTCAACCCTTTATTTCGTTTTATCTGAGATTAGAGATCTGTATTTATCAGCTGCGTGATGGCAAATAGTAGCATTTTCTAGACAGCTTGTGTTTCCGGATTAAATTAACACCATAAAATTGACAGAGGACAAGGCAGAATTTTGAATAACGAAAAACCTCTGCTAACAATAAATCTGGATAGAAACACAAATTGTAAAGTTTAATTCTAAATGAGTACTATACAAATGATAATAATACGGCAGGAACTATAGATTACATTTAGTCATAGTTGACCATATGGTTTACCAACGAATACTAAAGAATATGGTCTATTATTTTGCTCAATTCGATACTTGATAATTCTTGCCATCGTTTTACTTCCATTTCTTCTTTACGCCATGCACGTTTTATTTGGATAACTTATCATAGTGATACTGTTCGACTTTGTACAGATTTCCAAATTTGTCTTGTCGTAATTTTGGTATTCTGATTTGAATATTAATTTTTGGTATAGTGGGCAATATATCAACCTGTGACTCTTATTTTTGATTCTATGATATGTATATTAGTGTCATTAACCAGGTCATTTTATTGAAATTTTCTCATTGTTTACTGGCATTACATGTTTTAAGAAGAGTTTGTACTTTTTTTTTACTTCAACCTTGTTTCTTGAGAATTTAATAATTTACCGTTCCTATTGAAAATTGAAAAATCCCTTCAATCTTCACATTTTGTTTAGTTAAAAAGATTGGCTATCATATATTGTTATTGTAGTTCCACTTAGATGGCTAATTCACGTATGACTATTTGAGGACAATTTCGTTCGTCATGGTTATATAAGAAATAAAGAGTAGAGAACTTCGATAACTTGAATGATGACTTGTCTATCAAATTGTTAATTCACTACGAGATTTTTAATAACTTTTAAATCGAATTTAGAAATTATTTTCAGTCAACAACAGTTTGACTTTGTTCTCGCATAAATTGCATTAGATAATATGGTCCTCCTGTTCCTTTGCCTGTTGTACCAGAATCTTTCCATCCACCAAACGACTGACATCCTACCATAGCTCCTGTAGTTGCACCAATCGATCTATTAACATATGCTACCCCACATTCAATATCGTCAAGAAACCAGTTAATCTCTTCTTCTTTATTGCTATAAATTCCTGCCGTAAGCCCATACTGTGACTCATTACATAGTCTAATGGCTTCATCAAATCCTTCATAGTCTGTTACACAAATAATTGGTACAAATAATTCTTTGCTAAATAATATATGGTCTTTAGGCAAACTATCTATGATTGTTGGTTCCACATAATAGCCATACTTGAGATTGCCATCCTTCTTAACAGAGCCACCAAGTAATACTTCACCACCATCACTATGCGCAAGTTTCACATATTTTTGATAATCCTTGTAAGCAGTTGAGTTAATTAGAGGACCCATAAACATAGTACGTCCAAGCGGGTTTCCAACCGGTATATTTTTGGTCTTCTCTACAAATCTTTCAATAAACTTGTTCTTAATGCTTTTTTGTATATATACTCTAGAACATGCACTACATTTCTGCCCTGCATAGCCGAATGCTGCCTTAGAGATTCCTTCAATTGCTTTGTCAAGATCAGCATTTTCAGTAACTATTGCAGGGTTTTTGCCTCCTAGTTCTGCAATTATAGGTCGCTGCTTTACTTTACTATGTTCCTTTGTCATTCTATAACCTATTTCTCTAGAACCGGTAAACACAATTCCTGCAATATCTTTGCTATTGACTATTGCTTGACCAACTTTACTTCCAGAACCTGTTATAAAATTCAACACGCCATCAGGCATTCCTGCTTCTTTCATGATTTCAGCAAATTTATATCCAATTATTGGGGTATCGCTAGCAGGCTTTATTACGATTGTATTCCCAGTAATCAAAGCCCCAATGCTCATTCCAACCAATATTGCTGCAGGGAAATTAAACGGAGCAATTACTCCCCAAACTCCATATGGCTTCATCACACTCTTACTTTTTTCATTTGGATATGCTCTTTTGGTTTGAACTATAAAGCCATTATTATTTTCCATTTCTTTAGAATAATATCTAATGAAATCAATAGCCTCATCAACATCACCTACCGCTTCGTATCTATTCTTACCATTTTCATATGAAAGCCAAGCGGCTAAGTCAAATTTGCGCTTGCTCATGATATCTGCAGTTGTTCTGCAAATTTCTATACGCTGTTTATAATTGGTTTTATGCCAGCTTTCAAACGCTTTTTTTGCGACATTGACTGCCTGCTGTACATGTTTAGCGGAACCACTCGGAAAATATCCGAGTATTAATCGGGTATCTATTGGTGAAGTGTGAACGAAAGTATCTAATGTATTAACGTGTTTACCACCAATAATCATTGTGTATGTTCTACCAAATTGGAACTTGATATTTTCGATTGCATCTTCGTATTTGTTATTAAATACCTCCTCTCCCTTTGACATCACTAACTTGTTGAAAGTGTTCTCGTTTTCATAGTATCCCATCGAATAATATTTGTTGGAAGAACCTTAAAAGTTATCAGTTTTTTTGTTTAACTTAAGACAATTATTCTATCGATCATCAAAAATGTCTTTGGTAGACATCTTTAGTAAGGAAATATGATCCTGGGGTTTTAAATATAGCGTGGCAGAAGAAAACAGACTCTGATAAAGGATGTTATACAGAAGAATTTACTAAATCAAAAAAGGACCGAGAAACTCATATATATTGTTTTTAACTGATATTTATATCTAGTAGAATTCTGCCAGTTCTTTCTTTAGCAATGCTTGTATAGTCTCCTTATCTTGTTTTCGGACCTATTCCTATACCTTCTAAACTAGTAAATTCATCGGGGGTTATAGGAGTTTTTGACTTTAATTCTTCAACATTTGACGATAAATTCGCGGTAATATCTGATGCTCTCTTATATGATCTTGCTTTGAAGATATTTAGTGTTAGTAAGTTTTTTATCCATAACTTTATCGTCCATTTCCAAGAGAAATCCAATCTCACCAAGGATCGAGATCTCGATATTTTTCATGGTCATATGTTATAATTTTTATATATAGTCTTTATAACTTGAAAAAATCCATCAATAAAAGATAGATAGATCAGCTAATTAACAGCTGCCAAATAGCCTCCATGTATTATAAAACAACTTATGGTATGGAGATGCTAGAAAGAATAGTCCAGCATCGTTGTACATATCTTAGTATAGAAGCTAGATAGGTGATGATCTTTGTTCTTCGGATGCTATTGACTTTGATCGATATCTCTTTGCTCTTGCTGTAAACAAAACAGCGGCAAATGCTGCAAATACACCTGCAGTTATGGCGTACATGAATAGTTGGTCTGCCATGACTTCGTTGTTTTACTGTCTCAAATAAACTTATCATACAACATTTACGTATGATTAGATATTTTCATACATATTGAAATCCTACCAATTATTTGTTTATCAAAATAATATGTTTATAGTTAAAAGTTATAATACTTAGTACTATAGTTAATACATGATATTGTTAATACTGTTAATAAAGCTTAAATTAGTATTTCTTTAACAGGTTCTGTCAAGTCTGAGTCGGATATCGCCATTTTATAGCCTTGTAAATTATCGTCGGATTAAAGCCTAAAATGCAAGACATTTCAGTGTGAAAAATGGGCACGAAGCTGTGCTATGCTTAGCGGACTGCTGTTAACCGTCAGATTGCGGGTGCCATGAGTTGATCTGATAATTATGCTATAGCGTCATCTTTCATCTTGTCACGATTTCTTAATGATTGAAGGAGGAATTCTGATATGACTAGCATATGATTTTATGACTGACAAGAGATAGATGAGAACATGTACCATCAAGGCTTCTCTATAATTAGGCACCTTTTTAAGCGATCCTAATCTCTTATAGGTATGCTAAAAGTAAATGTGGCACCTTTACCATCAGCATTATTTACCGCCCATATTCTACCATTATGAGCTTCTACAATACTTTTTGATATGAATAATCCCAACCCAGTACCTGTTTCTGATTTTGTAGCAAATTTTGAAAATAGTCTCGGTGCTATCTCAGAATCTATACCTTGACCACTATCCTTTATGCTTACGACAACTTGACTATCTCTCCTTTGTGCAGTGACAGAAATAACTCCTTCTTCTGTAAATTTAACAGCATTGTTTAGAAGGTTGGAAATAACTTGGGTTATTCTTCCTTTATCTGCTTCCACAATAATATCTTCAGGTTTGTAAAGTACCTTGACAACATTATTATTATCTCCATTGTCTATTGTAAGACGATTTCGGATGTCCTGTATCGTATCAGATAATACATGATTAAGATTAAATTGTTCTTTATTTAGACTTAATGATTGACTTTCAATTTTCGAAACATCTAAGATATCTGACGCAAGGCGCTCTAATCTTTTTGCATTACGAATAATTAATGCAATCTGCTCATCTTCTACTTCAACCTTCTTCTTATGATCAAATTGATGTTCAATATATTCTGCTTCTCCTAATATTGGCATAATGGGAGTGCGTAACTCATGAGCTGCTATATTAATAAACTCCTTTTGCATCTTATCATGAACCTTTAGTTGCTCATTGGCCGCAGCAAGTAATTTATTCGATTTAGTCAAAGAATCATTTGCTTCCTTTAGTTCTGTTGTCCTCGTATTTACAGCCGCCTCTAATCTCTTATTCCATGAGAGAATAAGAAATGCAATACCAAGTGCTATACATCCAATTATTATAACCATGAGTGTGCTAAAATTCTTCTGCTGGTCTATCAAAAAGCCAACATCGCTAGCAAGTATGTGTGGAGTGCCAATGAACAAAGTCCACAGCTGTTTTCCATCAATTAATACTGGTTGGTATGAAATAGTAGTCGTGTTAGTGTGGAATGTAATGTCCTCTGCCCCAGATTTGCCTTCTAATGAACGCCCGAGAATACTATTATACGAATCTTTTATCTCAGGAGAGATCAATGACTGGAATTCGTTTCCCAAATATTTCTTACCAATTAACTGTTGATTCCTGGCGTATAATATTATTCCATTCTTGTCCATTAGACCCACATTACTTACGATTTCAGGAAATAGTTCATTTTGCAAAAATTTACCTATAGTACTGACACTAATTCCAGCAACTATAACACCTTTGAATGTTTCTGTTTTACGAGCAGCAGTATTGTTATCAAATTTAGCTTGGTTATCAATTATTGGAAATGATATATATAGTCTAGGAACGTTATCTGCTGATTCTATTACGCTACTATAATATGGTGAATGTGTATTTTTTGGCATGATGAAATATTCTTTGGAGGTTAGGTTTACTCCTCTATACTGTTGGGATGTAGTTTGGTTCATGTTACTCCACATTATTACTCTGCCTTCTTGGTCAATCCAATAGTAGCCATCGGTGAGTTCGTTTGTGGATTGTTGTGCAGTATTAAAAAGAATCTGTGCTTTTTCAGTCTCATTATTTTGAATTGTAGGCGCATTAGCGAGTGCTCGTAAATTGGTGGTAATTGAGCCAATACTATGTACTAATATTCTCGAAAGATCATATGCTTCGATTCTAGCGTTTAGTCTTACATCTTGAGAAGCGGCTTTTGATATTTCGTTAGCAGTAAAAGTAGAATATTGGTAAGAAAGGATGGATAATGAAATTCCAGCAGATGCAATAATAAAAAGCAAAGTAATATTATTTTTGGATAAGACTGTAAGCATCAATAAATTACAATCATTACTTCATTGTTCCTATAGATAAATTAAAGTGGTAAAATATTCTAGCAAATTTCATCTTGAATAATAACAAAACTATTGGAATAGCGTACTTCTTAAGTCTAGTATCCTAGACTATACTACTTTATTTTTAAGGTGATTTGGTCAACTCTTTATATCGTGTATCACTGATGATTTATGATAGATCTATCTATCTAACATGATTGAGAATTGCTTAAACTCATTTTCCAATCCATTTTTTGATCATATAAACTTCCTATTATTCTTAATGTATGGCATTTTCTTTCATTTCAATATCCCTATAACTTAGTATCAATTTCTATATCAGATGGTTGATATAGTTACAAGATTCTCCACAATATGATCTATATTTACTATATTACTACTTCTATATTTGGTAAATATGTGAGAAGTTTCCTGGTTGGTTAAGGAATCCGATTGCACAGGCGAGTCAAGCAAGTAGAGGAAACTGGCGAAAGAACGGTAACTCAAGTCTTTTGATAATGTTGTTAAAACTTTAAAAGCAATTGACAAGCATACTAGCAATGTATTATCTAAGCAGAAAAATTTTCTCTATTATTGTCATCGCCTCATTATTGGTAATTATGGGTACTTCAATCAATTACTTCACTACTACCACTACTATTCACTCTGCGTACGGTCAAGCAATTCAGAGCAGATCAGATAGTAATGATACTGTAAATGCAAACTCACTAAACATACAAAATATCCCAGCAAAAAAAGTCCATGTAGGAGATATTGATATTGCATACAAGACATTTGGTAAAGGCGAACCTATTTTGCTCTTTAATGGCGCTTCTGATACTATGGATAATGCCTGGGACCCGTCATTTCTAAAAGGTCTTTCTTCAAATCACACAGTAGTTGTGTTTGATCCTCGTGGAATTGGAAATACAACAGCTGGTTCCAAACCATATACTATGCAGCTACTTGCTAGTGATGCGGCTGGTTTGATGGATGCTTTGAAAATAAAGCAGGCAAATGTTCTTGGATATTCCCTGGGTTCATTTACAGCTCAGCAATTTACAGTTATCTATCCAGACAAGGTTAACAGACTTGTACTTGTTGCAGCAACATGTGGCGGAAAGGATAATGTGCCTTCACCACCAGAGTTTAAGAAATTGCAATCCGAAATTGTAAACAAATCTCTACATAATATTCCTGTTACTCGCGAGGAAATGAAATCGCTTAGTTCTGCCTCATTAGGATCAGGATGGATCAAACTACATCCTGAATCAGTTAACATTCCAACAAACATTACAACAATGGCACAATTGAAGCCTGGTTTGAGCCCTGCTACAATGAATAATCAGAACAACGTAGGACTTGCTTGGACGGCTCCCAACTGGAGTGGTGCTTGTGATGAGCTTGCTAGAGTAGCCAAACCCACGTTGGTCATAGCTGGAACAGATGATAATAACTACGTGCCGCATGCAAATGCTTTAGTTATTGCAGGAAAAATTCCAGGGGCCTGGCTTGTACAGATAAAAGACGCTGGACATGCAGTAATGTCGCAATATCCAGATAAAATCAATAAAGTATTACAAACATTTCTCTCGACTACATCAAACCCTGGTTGAAGGTATCGACTATTTTCAAATGTATCGTCTATGTGGGGTTAGGCTTGAACCATTTAACCTGCAGATACAACAAATAGGTCTTCCTGATATTTTGGTAATGTTTCTAGGATTTTTGGCTGTAAACCAAAAATAGATCCTAGGGCTTCATTCGAGTACGCACCCAAGGCACCAGAAATGCCAATATCCTCTGGTCTTTCATGATTAAAAAAAACTGCAAATTGCATATCTTCACTGTCATCCACATTTTCTATATAATGAAAGTACGCAGAGGGGATAAATACGATTTCTCCAGGTCCAACCTCA
The DNA here is from genome assembly GCA_041156085.1 of Candidatus Nitrososphaera maunauluensis. GTDB lineage: Archaea > Thermoproteota > Nitrososphaeria > Nitrososphaerales > Nitrososphaeraceae > Nitrososphaera_A > Nitrososphaera_A maunauluensis. The sequence continues at coordinate 542 of JBEVTH010000076.1, read as the reverse complement.
AATGTGTCAACGGTGTCCCCTGGGCTGAAGATAGTCATTCGTGCCTTTCCGCTTATGACATAGTCCAACTCAGCCGCGTTAGGATGCCAGTGAGGTTCCCGGATTCCTTTAGGTTTAAGGGTTAGAAGGTAACACGCAAGACCACTCAGGATTCCAAAGTTATTGGCATTGCCTAGCGAAACCATACCACCTTTGTTTTGCACCATGGGCGGAAAATCTTTAAGATTAAATTTGTGATAATTAGGTGATTTCTGATAATGTGTGGTTGTTGTAGTAGCACCCTTCATCTTGGATCTGAATGTTATAAGTAGATCATGACTAGATTTCTTGAAATTGCTAAAGTATTCTGCTCCAGTACCAAAGGTGGTTCCGAGTACTTTGTCAGGCATTGAACCAGTAGATCCAGAGATCCCTATATCCTCTGGTTTCTCGTGGTTAAATGCGATAGCAAATTTAGTTTCACTATCGCCGATATTCTCGATGTGATGAAGATAGCCTTTAGGAACAAATACAATTTCACCTCTATCGACAGTAAAGGTATC
>JBEVTH010000075.1:0-10838 GCA_041156085.1 Candidatus Nitrososphaera maunauluensis | reverse complement strand
CATGCTATTTGATCATATTATTCGATCGATCAAGTGATCATTCTACTAGATTAAAAATGTTAAGTAGAGTGTTTTTGTTAATATTAATAACACTAGTAGTTATAATACAACAACAACTATTGCCATTACTAATGCGAAGTCAAAGTTATGCGCATATAGCATACATACGCACGAGAAGCACCATTACAATAAATAGATGCCACTGCTATGAACTTTACAAAACTATTCCATGACAAACTAACAAAAACGACATCTGAGATGATAAGCCGAATTATTACATTAGTTCTCTATCAAAGCAGCAAGTAGTACTACAAATATGAACAACCAATCAATCAATCAAATGGACTTTGTTAAATAAATTTACGAAGTCGACTTTGATTAATCCATAAATTCTATAAGGCTGAATTGTTCTTTCTTTTGCTCCTTGAAGATTAATTTCAGTTCCATTGTTAAAGATTCAACTCTGCTGTGCAAATAATCATTAATTTTGAATTGATTGCACATATTTGTTGCAATGCCAAGATATTTTTCAACCGAACCTCTAGTAACTGTTTGCAAAAGTTCATTTTCGCATCCTATACACTTCCCCATAATTGGCATTCTACGATATTTTTCGCCACATCTACCACATCTAAAAGATTGTGAAGAATATGAACGCATATTGCCCATAATATCTGGTAAAATATGTGTCATAAGCACCATTGATACTACTTCATCAGGATCTACGGCATTGATTAGTTTCGCTGTAGCTATTTGCATCTCTAATTTCTCATCCATTGTATTGAGTCTAGAATATGCACTTCTCTGACCATTGGTTGTTAGCAAACCAGTAAAGTGCGTAAATGCATAATTAAAAAATTGATTTTCGTTTCCAATCCTATTTTTAATGGTTTCTATTTTGGCAGACAAGTCTCCAGCTTTGGACTGTTTCCATGTTGCCTCGTAAAATTCTAGCGGATAAACTGGAACGACATCAACATTATGTGCTTGCCTTTGTACTTCATATGGCAAGACTATTGGCTGAATCAGCAGAGGCGCATCCATAAGTCCGCCAATTTTATCTGGCAAAAAGTCGTACGAAAAGTTTAGGAAGGCATCCATAAGTAGAATTAAAGAATCTGCGTCACCGTCACAATCTCTACGTTTTGCAGAATGCCAAACAGGTGACCCTAGACAGACCTGTGAATCTGTAAAACCTATAATTCTTCCTATAATACCTACAGAAGTATGTGGTGCCAGCCCGACTATCATATGCCCCACAAGGTCTTCTATAGAAGACGCATTATAGAAAGGTTCAAGTCCATATAATTTTACAAGTTCTTCGTCAATGAATTTTGCCACATTAAGTAAATGCTTAGCAGCGTCTAAAGGTATTACTACGTCTTGCATTAACAGTTCTACTAACTGATCAGGCAAAGTCAGATCCCTACCAAAATAATCTTCATTGTAACCTAATTCTCTTAATTTTTCTATACTGGTCATAGTCCACTTTGGTTTAAAATGGGTCAGCGGCTCATTTGTTGCGTCAAATCGAATAGTCCCATCCTTGAAAGTAAAAAGGCTATATTTTTGCCTCAGAATTCCTTTTTCAAGCGGCTCGGCTGCCCTATCTTTACTCATAAGAATCTTGACGCCCTTAAGTGGTTCAGTCGCCCTGATGTCAAGTTTCTGTTGTGCTTCTTCAAGTACTGCTTTTAGTGGATAGCTAATAGGGGAGTAAGTTTTACCCTGTTTACCACATCTATAGCACTTGCTGTTGTCAGTATCATCGACAATATCCTCTCTACAAATTATACATAAATTGCGTAGAGGAGTGAGGCCACTGCAATTACGACATTGTATTCCAATCGAAGGGAGTTTGCAATTATTACAAAATCTATTTGCAAGTTCAGTGTAGAATGATTCATCCTTTACTGCCTTTAATATATCACGTGTTACACCACCCCTAGATCCAATGGGAAATAAAACATGAACAGGTGGTTTCATTTTACGTTCTGCAGCCTTTTCAGGACGTCCAACTCTTACTGCAATTGAAGAAGCAAACTTCGACTTGATTTCAACACCTGATATTTTTGAAATAAATTCAACAACTTCTTTTGTTTTAATGCTCATCTCTACAATCGGGTCTGATAATGTCTTCTTCGTTGTTTTGGATACTGGTTCAAAATGTAATAACTTAGTTAAAGAATATGCCTGATCAATATTATCAATCTCAATATCCTTGTTTCCATTTTTTATTGAATGAATAACACCTAGCCGTTCCAAGATATCTTTTAACTTTGGATCATTATTATGTAAACTAAAGGAAAAACAATTGGACTTCTTATCTTTATCAACATTCTTCTGTTGCTGGCATATTTGTTGTTCAGCAAATTTTTCTTTCAATAATAAAACTTCATCTATAGTGATAGAATCCCAGTAGAATGAATATTTTGGATGAAGTGGAATGCTTAAACATTTACTGATTATAAATGCTTCATCAACTGTTGGAATTGTTGTGAAAGGTTCATTTGAAAATTGCATTAACTTTTCTTTCGTCATATTTTCAATCATACCAATTTGTGGCATAGATGGCAATGTCGACAATTTCGACTTCAATTGTAAAGCCCAAATTTCCTCTACGTAACTAGCTGGAAGTAGTTGAGCATTATTCTCGAGGAAATCTCCATAACTTATTAGCATATCACCAAGATAAAGTATTTTTTCAATTCTAGGCCGTATCTTTATAGCTTGTTCTATTGTTGATATTTGTACCACACTTCCATTGTCAAGCCTAACAATCGGGGGCTCGATAGTATCTACAAGCGCTATAGTTGATGCTTTTCCAGGCATATCCATTTTAATTTGTGTCCCCACAACAACAGCATCACTTAATAATACAGGCACGGTAGGGTGGATTCCAATAGTTGCAAAACCAGTATTATAACATCGACCATACCTTAACCTGAAGCCTCCGATTTTCTTTGTCATCGAAAGTACAGGTCTACCAGTGATCACTTCAGACATTCTGTGGTGTATGGCATCATCATCGCCTGTCTGAATTGCTCCCTTAAGATCCTTGAGCCAATCCCAACCATTCAACTTTAATGTGTCGACAAGACTAAGCAGCTTTCTACTTCTACCTATTAGACCATCATTCATTACCCTTAAAGCACCACCACGTACCCTATTGGTCGAGATCCTCTTCATTCCTCTATGACCCACAACTTCTACTGGATCAGTGTCCATACCATCAAGCTCTACAGGCAAACTAAGTATACATTTAACTACATCTTCATCTAATACTTTGAATTGAAAATTTCCAACTTCACGTTCGTATATTCTGAGCTCTTCAACAAATCTTCCCGTTTCATCATCATATGAATTTGCAATGTATTTTTCTATACCGGCAACTTTCCTTACGTGATCTGCTATTAACATTGTCAGTGCAGCCTCTGTTCCTCCAGCGGATCTTATAGGACCAGCAAAAGATATCGAAAGGTATTGGCTGCCATCAGAGTTATTCTTTAATTGTACATCAGCGATTCCCTGCAATGGCGCAACTGTAACACCTTCTGTAACAACGGCTAGACTAACACGTACGGCATTATTCAGCCTAGTTTGCAGATCACCAATGCCATATTCTCCTATTGCAATCTCCTCAGCAATCTTAAGTGCAGTCTTTTCCTTGGTCGTATGTGAAAGTAAAGAACGCAGTCTATTTGCAATGTCAATATTATGCATTTTTGCAACTCTGTCTGCCAGGTCATAGGCAATCTTTGGTTCTACTTTATCAGAAACATCTAATCCTCTTTTGCGTGCTCTAGTAGCTAGCTCAAAGGTCTTTTGTATATTTTTTAAAATACAATGTTGGTAATTTAAATAATATTGTGGCATATGAATATTTTCTAAAAGGATTTCAGCATCCTCTATCATTTTCATTTACTATCATCACCTTCTTATTGAATTGATAATTGAAGAGAGTATATTTTCCCAATTCCCATCCCTCTCAATAATTGTACCAATTACAATAATATCCGCACCGGCACTAGCTATTTCTTTTGCAATTTCTGGTGTACGAATTCCACCACCTATAATAAGGATTCCTTCATAATGTTTTCTTACTGATGCAACCATTTGCGGCGATATATTCTGAATAGCACCCGAACCAGCCTCCAAATACAAAAATCTCATGCCTAGATACTGTGCTGCTAGTGAATACATAATGGCAATTCCTGATTTATTGAATGGAATTCCACGAGCACGACCTATAAACCATGCAGTAGTGCCTTCGCCTATAATTAAGTAACCAGTCGGTAATGGTTCGATCTTATATTTTTTTACAGCAAGTGCTCCCAAAGCCTGGGCTTCAGTAATAAAGTATGGACTCTCTGAGTTAAGCAAAGAGCTAAACAAAATGGCGTCGGCTTTAGGAGATACTCCAGTAACATTACCGGGAAACAATATCACAGGAATTTTGACATGCGACTTGATACTTGAAACTATCTCTGTGAGTTCAAGTTGATCAATTGCAGAAGACCCACCTACCAAAATGGCAGATGCTCCTATTCTCTCAGCCTTCTTGGCTATCCAAGCCGCATCTGTGGAATTTTCAGAATCTATGAGGGGAAAGCACAAAGTACCGTGTTTGTTAATCTCGCTGCGAATGTAATCCTCCGTCTTATTCCACATATCTCTTCTAAAGTATTGATACTCGTATATATCATTGATATCGCATATATCTATCCTCTTTAACTAAGTTTCTACAAAAAAACAGTTTAACATACCTATTTTTGTAAGTTTTGTTATAAACTGTCCATATTTGTAAGAGTATTTTCCTCACCTTTTGGGTTAGAGACTTTATCATAATATTTTTATTCGTTAGTATACATATTAGTATAGCTTCATGACCGAACATAAATTTTATTTTAATAGTGTTTATAGAGAAATTATTGCAAATTCCTTATTTACAGAGAGACAAACACATATTATTTTTAATCGGCTGGCCCATAAAACTGTTCCTGAAAACATAAGTCGTGGAGCATATTACAGACAATTAACCCAGTGTCGCAACAAGATCAACGGTGTCCTTTACAGTCTGCTTTTACTAAAGTCTATAGGAGTTATCGATCAACAAGCACTTTCTGTAATAGTGACATTAAGTGATCAGTTAAAAGTGATATTAGAAGGAGAAGGTAGTGATATTATAGATAATAAATCTATCTACAACGTGATGTCTACCCTTAAGCAGATTGTAAAGAAAATATGCAAAGTGTAAAGTGATCTTTTTCTATAGACATAAATCACGGTATAATTATACCGTGATATAATGATCAGTATTGAGATTTTTGATTGGAATTTTGTGATATCCATCATCAGCTCTTTTGCTGTTGGATTATTTAGTATGACAATTTATAATAAATTAAAATATCTATATAAAACATCCAATTCTCAGAGATATGATGCCATTATCGAAGCCATTACATCTGAGTATTCCCATAGGATGAAGGATTTTGAGAAGATTATTACTGAATTATATGTACGAGTTGACACTATGGAATTACGGAAATTCCAGCAGCCTGCATCACAGAGTCCCACTATCTTTGCAGATAATGCATCCCATACACACTCACAGCATCAATCACATCAACCTGAACAATCTCTTACATCTCCTGTGAGTGAGACTATGACAACAATCACGCAGCAGCAACCTACAATCACTGTAACTAAGAAAAACAATTTACCAATTATGCAAAATAGCACTGTCGATTATATTCTAAAATTACTAGTTGAAAGACCTAGGACTTCAAGGGAAATTCAGCATAGTATCGGTAGAACACGAGAGCACACATCTCGTCTCATGAAAGGACTTTATAAAACGAATCTCGTAACTAGAGAAAGCAACAGCAAACCCTTTAAATACACTATTACTGATGCAGGTCGTATAAAGCTGACTGCACGTCAACAAACAGATCACAGTAATCCTCAGAGTGTAGCTGACTCCTATACATCGAAATATCCTTATGGATTCCAATCTCAGACGGGCGTATAATTATTCCATATATCTATTCTTTACCTCTTTTGCTTATAACAAGTTTACCTCTTTCAAATACTTCGACAAATAAGTAGAAATTATGCTTAGTTGAACAGGCTCGTTATACTTCATACATCTCCTGAATATCTGATGAAGTAAAACTGGCATATGGAAATTTTTCATTAACCAACTTCCATATTTTGGAACCCACAGACATCAAGTTCTTCTCATATTGCTGAGTTTCTGTTGTCTTTATTGTTGAAGTGGCATTAATACTATTAATTGTTTGTTTCATTAATTTGAATACCTTTATTATCTTATCTTTTTACATATTCCCCTCCAATGAAAGATTATACTCACTACCTTCGGCATCTTCCCGTTCTATCTTTATTTTTTTACTTTATGTCATTAGTGTTAATATCTTAACACTTAACACAGATACTAACCAGATTGATAACAAAAAACTAAGCTTTTGTTAACTTCACTTGAGGTAGCCTTCATAGTTCTTAACAACTCCATTTTGTTAATCTGATGTGTATTGTTCTAGTAAGATATTTTTGTTCCAGTGGAAATAGAGGGGTCTAATATGACATGTTAACAATGTTAACGATTAATTAACAGTCCAGTGGAAATAGAGGGGTTCTATTCCTTCCCTTTTTTATGTTACTATCAAATTTGTTAACAAATTGTTAATATCCAAATATTTCTATTATAATGCTCACCCCGTTATTTCGTATGGAATAGCTACTCATAATTTAATAATTAAATTCTAATAATTTAATATAATAATCAATTTATATTGATTTTGCTGTTTAAAAACAAAATGTTAACACTTTGTTAACATAGCAGTTTACTATGTTGGATAGGAAAGATAGGGGTGTGGAGTGATCCACTTATTAAGGTGAACTAGATTGAGTGATGATTTACTTGACAATATCTTTGAAAAAGCTGCTACGGTTAAAGCGTTAGTAAAAAACCGTCGGACATTGACAATAGATTATGTACCTGAAAAGCTTCCATTTAGGGATGAGGAGACTAAAACAATTGCACAGGCATTATCTGTAGTTTTAAGAGAAGCAAGACCATCTAACTTATTATTATTTGGTAAGCCAGGTACTGGAAAAACAGCAGTGGTCAAAAATGTTATTGAACGCTTGCGTAAAAAAGCCAAGGAACTCGAGATAGATGTAATAGTACCATTTATCAATACAAAAACTGCAAATACCGCCTACAAAGTCCTTTATGAAATTGCTGAGGATATGGGTATTAACAAAGTAGAAAAAAAATTACAGGTACATTTTACAGGGCTGTCAATGGGTGAAGCTACGGATAGAATTCTTGATTTCATTCAAAAGAAAAAATTTCATGTTATTTTAGTAATGGATGAAATCGATTCACTAGTCGACAAAAACGGGGATGATATATTGTATAATTTTACGAGGGCAAATGAGCGGATCTGTGAAGGAGGCTTTATCAGCTTAATTGGAATATCTAATAGCCTTACTTTTAAAGATAAACTTGATCCTCGTGTTCGAAGTAGCCTAAGTGAAGAAGAAATGGTGTTTAATCCATACACAATAGAACAATTACAGAGGATCCTATCAGATAGATCTAAGCTTGCATTTAATGATGATATTATATCTGATGCAGTAATAAATCTGTGTGCGGCAATGGCTGGGAAGGAAAATGGTGATGCGAGAAGAGCAATTGATTTATTAAGAGTTGCAGCCGAAATTGCGGAGAGGGAAAGAGTAATTAAAGTCGAAGAAAAACACATCAGATTAGCTCAAGAAAAAATTGAAAGAGATACAAATTATGAAGTTCTAAAAAATTCTACTACTCATACTAAGCTAGTGATAGTGGCAATAATTAAATCAAAGAATGGAAATACCGGTGAGGTATATGAAATTTATTCGTCATTATGTACGCATAGTGAGCAAGAACCACTTACACAGCGTCGTATAACACAAATAATAAGTGAGCTTGATCAACTCGGTCTGATAACAAGCAACGTAGTGAGTCAAGGACGATATGGCAGATCACAGAGAATTAAAATTACAATTCCAACATTGACTGTCAAAGAAGCATTAAGAGATGATCCAATCCTTTTACATTATATTGATAACTGATTGAAATCCATCTGAAATGGCTGAAGAGTGGCGAGGTTAATTAGAATTGCAATTCCAGGAGTTGGTACAATACCCATAGTCTGCTGAAATTTAGTTTGTGCCTGCCATGCGCCTGAATTGACTATTAAGGTTCCTCGATAGTTTTGAACATCTATGATATGAACATGTCCTGAATGGAATACATCTGGAACCTCAGTAATTACCATCATGTCTTCTTGTTCTGGTGCTATAGGTGTGCGCTGCCCATATATTGGAGACAAATGCCGGGCTTTTAGCAATACCTTCATTGCATCTGCTGGCTTTGAATAACTTAGACCTGGAGTGGTGGCAATAATATCATCTAAACTCTGGCCATGATACATCAATATCTTCACACTATTTAATTCCACTAAGCTAGGGTTTCCAAGCATTGTAAAGTTCTCAAAAGAGTATAATTTATCGAAACCCTTTTTTGGTAGCGATGGTTGAGGTAGAGCCCTTCTCCCTAGATCATGGTTACCAGGAATTATGAAAACCTTGATATGTGCAGGGATTTTAGCAAGTAAATCCATAACATGCATCATCTGCTTGGTAGTATTCATTTCAAGTAGTTCTTTATCTTGATTAGGGAATATACCTGTTCCATCAATCAAATCCCCTCCAATACAAACATATCTGATCTTAGATACAATTTCATCATCGGTTGATGAAAGCCAATTTAAAAATCTAATAAATTCAGTTTCCATAAAATATTTACTGCCGACATGAAGATCAGAAATTAAAACCGCGTAAGATTCAGATTTTGATTTATTTGAAAGATGATCAGGAATATCTGGTGAAACCAGATTTTTTATAACAAAACCTTGAATTCCTTTCATATTACTCTCAACCTCTAACATGACCATTTGATCAAAAGTAATCATTGAAGCTTGTTTCTTTAATTCTTCAGTAGTTGCAAGTGCGCTCAACGTTCCACTGTAATCATCAATTATCATCTCCAATCCATTCCTCTTTGAATGCTTGGACATCACCAAACCCGCTACAATGGAAGAATTTGTAATCGAATTTCCCTCAATATGATGTGATTTACCTTTCTTTGAAGTATTTGCTTTCTGTTTTATAGATGCAATTTTTGTAATTCGCTTACTTTCTGGGCGTAATGCTAATATGCGAAGTGACTTTTCAAACCTACTACGAAAAAGTGTAGTATAACCTTCAATACCTTCTCCTGTGTTAACATTTGCTGTTGAGTCCAAAATTACTTTATGGAGATTCTGCTCGGAAAAAGTCGTGGGAGTAGAAGTTGTAGTTACAGTGCCATTGACATTAATTACGTCAACATCAACTTTGTTCTCTGGATTGATATGGATCTTGATATCCTCAACTACAATAAGTGAATTTTCCTTTTGTTTGATTTTCATTTTGATTATGTCTTGTATAATCTTTAAAATGTCAGTATCAAGACCCTTGAGCATTGCAAAAGCGTCAGGATGAACTTGATAGCCATTACTAGTAGCATATGACAAGGCATTAAAAATTTCTCTTTGCAAAGCCAAGGCGATGATTATTTTTATTAAGGATCTCACGTTTAATTATATTTCTGTTGCTGACAAAACTATTATAGAATATAATGTAATATTTTATACATTGCATTTTAATATCAAACGACGTCTTTTATATTTAGCATTTGGCGCAGTTGCATTTCTAATCGCTTACTCTGCTGGTGCAACGATTAATATGAGCAAGAAAGAAGCAGAAGATCTAAAAGGGCAATTTGCTAAACAAATTGTGGGTATTGATCAAAATGGAATTTTTATCAATAATGTCAAAGTTGCACTTGGAATGTTTATCCCAGGAATAGGTGCAGGGATAGGAATATTTTCTGGAATTTCAACAGGCATGGTATTCAGTGCAATGGCAGAAACCTCTCCTTTTATTAGTAATGTTCCACCTCTGATAATTCTACTCACACCATTTGGAATTATGGAAGTTTTTGCTTACGGCTTAGCTATGTCTAGAAGTGGTATGCTTATTTATCAACTTGTAAAGAAAAAACCATGGAGGGAATATACTATTCTTACTCTTATAGAGATTGGAATCATTGTTGTGGTCTTGTTTGTAGGGGCTGTAATTGAGTGGCAGTTGATACAATTTAGTAGACTTGATACTAATAGGCCGATTATATAGTTTTGATTAAAATTGCAGTTTTTATAAGTATATTTCATAAATCTATAATTACTATAGTAATCATATTTTTAAAAGAGAATACTTTAATTATTTGAAAGGACTATTATAATTTATGCATGAAATGCTTAAGGATGAATCACTGGCTCTTGTATTACGAGGCTATGATCTGATACCAAATAGCCTACTTACAACCAAGATTGCTGTCTATACTCCTGAGATTATGGAGACCGTTTTGACACAGCATATAGAAATTGTTGACCGTTGGTTACAAAAATTGCATGAGGAATATATTGATAACAAAAAGACCTGTGATTTTGATAACGATCCAACAGCCTGCTTTAACCTTGGAGCGTATGAAGAGTTTGAGAGGAACTTGAAAAGTTGGGAAGAAGGCGGATTTATAAAAATAGTATTGCCCGGAAACAAAGCAATTCGGATTAGCAAGAATCCAATATTTCAGCTTGTAATTTAGGTCATATTAATAAAATTCTAATAGTTTCTCTTTAATTATTGTGTTTGTATATTTTCAA
>JBEVTH010000074.1:0-10845 GCA_041156085.1 Candidatus Nitrososphaera maunauluensis | reverse complement strand
TTTCAAAAATTTCAGGGTGTCTTAATGGAAGTTCAATCATTTCTCTAACTTTTTGCATTTCTTCCTTTAATCCACCAATATCTTCATATGCTACTTGTGGAACTCCCTTCCCTAATGCCTGATCTTTATCTGTGATATGAAATATTGTCTTCTGGGTGACCAGTACTGACTCGGCAGCAGCGGCTTGCAATGGTGACACACCAATAACTTGGAATGTAAGTCTTCCACCAAAATAAGGAACCATGACATTATCCCCCTTGATAAGAGGAACACTCTCAAGAGCATCAGCTAAGTACCTCTCATCTATAGGCGGTATTGCCTCTAAAGGAGCAACTATGACCTTCTCAGCTGGTACTGCCTTGATTTTTCTTACTACTACAGTGTCTCCAATGGCAACACCAGCATTATTTCTTACAAGACCATCAACTCTAATTATTCCCTTACCTTCATCTGAAGGATAAAGTGGTAAACATTTGGCAACTGTTCTACGTTTGCCTCTAATCTCTATAACATCACCTGTAGATGCACTCAAAGAATCCATAGAATCATAGTCAATTCGAGCAACTCCACGGCCTACATCTCTAGTGTAAGCTTCAAGTATTTTGATGGACAGAGCATTATTATTTTCATTCTGAGGCATACCTTAACTAATACCCTCCATTTCCCCTTATACATGTTGGGATTTTGAGATTTCTAGATTGGATTCCTGGAATAAAGGAAAATGAAAAATCAGTACACTCCCATGTCCTTGACTGTTTTAACCCTAGTTGTTATATTTTTTCTTGTTTTGTTTATTATAGTTGTTATATTATTTTCTTATATGGCATCTAATTTCTTTAATGTGTTTTGTGAGAATTGCACATATATGTAGGTTTATTGATAAATATAGGATATGGCTATGTTGCGGGAAACTAAAGGGATCGATCTATTGTTAAAGATACAAACCTCTATTCATTGGATTTTTAGAATACAAGATAAGGAGATGAATGAACGTTAAAGTTACCCTTTATAACAAATACAAAGATCTTATTCTTTTTAATAAGAATATAATAATAGCTGGAATATGTTCTTTCTTTTCTGCTGCATTTTTTACCCAAATGTATTATGTGTATTACAATAAAAGCCATATCGCAAATTCCATAGTTGCACTATCTATAGAATATAGTGTTTATATTCCGTTATTTGCCCTACTTTTTTATATTGATAATAGACATAGATATATAGATCCACTAACTGGAAAGAAAGATTTCAAGACAATAAAAAGAGATATTAAGAAACTATTTACTGCATTTTCTATTTCTGAAATTGCTTTTTCGCTTTCAAACATCTCTTTTACTTATGAGTTTCTACAACTTGGAGTGCTACCGTATCAAGCATCAATGTTCGGCTCAATAGCTGCCTCAATTATATCATTTGCACTAGTCAACTTCGTAATCATAAAAGTTGTAAAGCTGTTTAAAGACTAGCTCATCCTTTTATTCTGAAATTCCTATTTCGCAAGATATCCAAATTCCTATACAATTGACGATGTTGTTTGTTAAATATGCTTTATTATTGAAAAATGCCACAAATATCTCCTCGCTCTTTCAAGTTCAGCTTTTCGTCTATTCTACTCACTCTACCTGTGAAAAGTTTTAACTGTATTGTCATACAAGGATGGCTAGACGGAAAGATTGAGGAATAATCTTAGAAGTAACAATGCAGATACATTGCTAAAGTTATATGAAATATATGATAATCATAGAGATGATATTCTGTGGTTTCTAGAGGAATTGGATGCAAATGACTATGAAGAATATTCAGAAAAATATTCTGGCACTTCGAGTGGAAGATCTAGGTTTATAGCAGTTTGTGGCTTTTTTGAATTATCGGGTGTTCTTGTAAGCTATGGTTTAATAGATCAAAACCTTTACTTTGATATGTTCAATCCTGCTCCTTTCTGGGAAAAGGCTAAATCAATAGTGGAAGGAATGAGAAACAAGAGACCCCACATCTATGAAAAATTTGAGTTATTAAATAATGAGAGATTAAATTGGACAAAAAATAGGAGACCTGTTTGATCATACTGCCAGTTGCAGTTCTCGTGAGGAAGATTGTTTCTAAAGTTTTTGTAATTTTTCCATAAAACTTGCAACTTTTTCTATAACCTCTATTTACTCTATTTTGACAGCGCACAGTCCTTTAGATAATTTTATCACAAAGACCACAATAATGCGCACCAGAAAACATGATTTGTATAAATAGGTAGCAATATTCTTTATCTTATGGATATGCAAGGGCGTTTTAATAACAATCTTCATCAGAGAAGTAGTAAAAGGAATATTTTCACCATATTAATACTGCTGCGACTGGTCCATTCCAGCAATTGTTCTATTAGGAAAACACTCTTTAAGTATTTCATCCAAATCTTCGTCAGTAATGTCAGTATATCTGGATCCATAGAGATCGTACAGAAATTGAAATGCTTGTTCTTCATCACATGCTATTATTTTACTTTCTTCTTCATGCCAGTTAGTCCATTGAAGGAAGAAGAAGTTATTACTATTATTGTTATTTCCATTATCACTCTTAAACAAAGTTGTTCCCCTGGTGGAATTGTAGTGGGGTAGCTTGTCTCCCTTACATGCTAATCTTGTTGCATTTATGATATCAAGTACTTCTCTGTTTGTCATGTTTGCCATATTTATAACTCATGCAGGGCTATGGCTTTAGGCGTAATTGTGTATTTTTGTTAATTACTTGACTAAACAGACGTTATCTGCTCAGTGAGCAGGTGTGTTATTACTATATATTACAACTGACTGTACAAAACCCGGTAACGATCTTAACGAATAAATAGTGAGGGATTAAGATTTTGGATATTTGACCATCAATCTAAAGAATAACCTCACAACGTCATGTTCTATATGATGGTAACGGTGTAATGAACCTCTGGTTGATCTTCGAACTGGAAGGGTTGTCTTCGCCACTATAGACAATATTCATTATCATTATGATTTTAAGAATCCCATTAGATCTGTGTGAGGAATCAACCCGAGTTTATTTAATTTACTTCTTCTCTGAGCGTTCTTATGCGATAAGGTATTAGGAAAAAATAAAATAAAAAAATTATACAACAACAAGTATGCTGTTAATTCAGATGGTATTGTTCTTTGACAAAAAGAAATAGTTCTTTAGACTTGCTGCTGCTCCTGTTGTTGTAGTTGGTTGTCCTAGTAGAGTATTTTCCTCAACAGTTTTTTTAGCGGCGTCAAAAATAATTTTTGCCACATATGACTCTATTCCTAATGCCAAAGCAATTTTATTAGGACCTGCGTTAACAATAGACTCTATGGTGAATCCAGCATTTACCAATGAATCCTTAAGTCCTGGAGCGATTTCTAATAGCTGAATACTAGGATCCATGCTATAAACTACTTAGCATTTATTATATATAATAATTCCGTAAGAATTTATTTTTTGAACATCTTACTGCTACTGAGGTAGACCTCAGGTCAACATTATTAGATAAATATTATTAATTTTATTATAATTGCAGTTTTTAACCCAAAAGAAAATAAAAATTATCTTTTAATATGGTCAATATGGTTGATTGGAATGAAATAGCGCAAGCAAAGAAAGTGGCAAAGACAAGTGATCAAACATTCTGTGGAAATGTTATTGCAGAATATCGAGATAACATCATTGTGATAGACTTTGGCGCAAAACTACATGGTTATATGATTCCAAAAACTCGAGTAGAATATTACGATGGGACAGACGTTTACCTTAATATACCACGTAGTTTGTTACCGTCTTTTGACTTCTAGGGAAGAGGGTGCAAAGGGATCATCATTTACTGTGTAGTCGGTTTTTATTATTCGTTCGACTAAACATAACTGAATCAAGAATATCTATTGAGATAGATATAGCCCCCTATCCTGTAAGAGAGAAATTAAACCTCTGCTTAGGATACGGAGGGTTCTATCTCTTTCGGTAGGATATATATTGTTGGTTAAGATGTATTATCATTTTAAATTATTAAATGTTTCGACATATACTACTAATAAATAATTAATGCTTATGTTTTAATTTAGTTATGAAAATATTTATAAGATTTTTGAATATTCATGAAAGATTTTGAAATCAGTTCGTATTAACATATTGGGTAACTACAGTAGATCTTAATTTTTGTCTTGAATAAGTGAAAGAACTGTCTCTACATCGTCGAAAAAATTTAGGTATTCAAGATCAGCAGTGTCCATGTTTATACCGCAATATTTGCATATGCGTCCACAATTAAATAAGTCACCAGGAATTGGTGGTCGTTGCTCTCCCATTTTGGATATTGTTCGCATCGCAATTATATTCTATTAATAACATATCTATATATATTTATATAGTCGCAGTTGTAGATCGCAAATACCTTCGAACGAGATTAGGTTAGGTCGGCGAAGGTGTAACTGTACCTCTTCGCTACGATGACATTTTACAGGATATAAACCTGTATCTGTGATGATGGTACTTGATAGAACCTAATTTAAAAACAACATTCCTAATAAACTGTCAACTAGTTGTTCAAATATTATTATATACTAAAATAAGTATCATTTGGCAAATTACATTATTTTTTAATTAAGAAGGCCTTTTCCAATTATTCTTGTTCCATGACTGTCGGGTTTTAAAAGTACGTATGTCTGACCAGGGAAAAACACAATAGGTTTGTTCTCAGGTATGATTTCAACTGCTAGTCCATCTAGGAGCTTTAATCTTACAGGTTTTATTTGTAGCCCGACCGATATCAGGTATGTTTGATTCTCAGCAAGATCTCCTTTGTAGTAAGAATTTTTGACAAACTTTGTAGAAGATATTGCTACTGTTGCTGCCGAGACTACCTTCAGATAAGAAGGGGAAGGATCCGCTGAACATAGAATGTCTCCCCTGGAAATTTGTTCGGCAGTCATTCCTTTAATAGCAAGTCCCACTCTTGCAGGACTATTAGATTCATCAATAGGATCATCATGCATTTGAATTGACTTGACGACTATGTCTTTTCCACCTGGCATGATTTTCAATTGATCATATACTCTGACAGCTCCCTGCTTTACGACGCCCAGCACAACAGTTCCAACTCCCTTGACATCAAATGCATGATCTATTGGAATTACGATAGGACCATCGATATATCCTTTGGATTCAAGTTTGCTCATTTCTTGCTTTAACTGATCTATGTTATCAAGAAATTTGAAATGTGAAACAGAAGTATTTTTAATGAGTGTTTTTAGTTTTTCTTCATCAACTTCATAAGAGTGAAGAATAAATCCATCCTTAAAATTCACAGAATCTAAAGCAATAATTTGCTCACCTAGATATTTGTCTATTTTTGTAATGTTTAGAATAGCATATTCTGCAATGTTAACACTCTGCATTAATGATTGGATCTTGTCAGGAAATGTGATAGGTGCAGTCCATGTATAAATGACATCTGCTGTCTTTCTGTCATATATAGCAAGATCAGTTGTAGTCCCTTTCTTTCCTAACTCGCTGGCTAATCTGTTATAATCTCCGAGAATTACAAAATTTATGCTTTTCACGTATGCTGAATATTATTTCTACAATGAATAAAATTGTTTATCTCTTATCAATACTTCTGAATGCTTGAGCGCTGAATCCCTCTGAGGCCATAACCATCATCGACTAGAGGTAACACGATACGGTCAGAATAGCAAAGCACTAAGGATATATTATATTATTTTCATTTCACTACTCAAGACGAACTAACAGGCGACACGAATGCATGTGCAAGGAATCAAAAATCGAGTAACATAGTGTTATGCTACAAACGCAGAGAGATTACTTTTAGCGACTCGCTACAGCATTTATCAAAGTCGGGTAAAAAGATGTCTTTGGATGTTAAGACTTTACAGCCTCATTCATCAATGTCCTAAGAGTATGGTCAACTGCTGCAACTGTGGGAAAGATATAACTTTCAACTCAGAGAGGAGGGATTTTTCTAGGCCGTCTGATTAGGCCAATCGTGGCAACCGTAGTCACAGTCATTACTATTGCATCCTTGATCCTCATTTAATAGACATTTGATCCTCATGTGATAGACATGCTAAACTCTTCATTCAACTACAAGCTCGGTTTGAGAAGAGATATTGGTAAAATCACATCTACATTAACTTTGATTGCAGTACAAGGTCATCATTAGCCTGCCTGCTATCCTGATCGGCCTTATCACTGAATGGATCTTTACAATCAAGCACGGAAGCTTTACAATTGTTAAAAGTATATAAAACCATTGGAAGCGATGTATTAAATTCTTGAAACAAATAAGGACGATAAATCCTGCAACAGAAGAAATCATTAATGAATATGAAATTATAACAAAAGAGCAGATAAACGATACAGTAAAGGAGTCTAAAAATGCATTTCATGATTGGAAGAAGGATTATAACAAAAGAGCTGGTCATCTGTATCATGTAGCACACATATTTAGACAAGACAAAGAAAGACTTGCAAGAGTCATAACGAATGAAATGGGAAAGGCAATAAAAGAAGCCAGATCTGAAGTAGAAAAATGTGCTTGGGTTATGGAATATTATGCAGATAACGGGAGTTCCTTTATAACAGACGAAGTAGTAAATACTGATGCGAGAAAGAGCACAATAAAATTTGAACCAATAGGGGTAATAGGAAGTATAATGCCTTGGAATTTTCCGTATTGGCAGGCATTAAGATTCGCGGCTCCTTCTTTGATGGTTGGGAACACAACCGTGCTTAAACCAGCAAGTGCAACAATGCAATGTGGAATTGAAATTGAAAAAGCTTTTAGTAAGGCTGGATTACCAGATGGCGTTTTTCAAACGATAGTTGGGGATTCAAGTATTGTGGAAACTCTTATTGATTCAGGTATCGACGGTGTGACATTCACAGGAAGTGTTCCCGTAGGAGCAAAAGTTGCACAACAAGCAACGGCTCAATTAAAGAAAACAGTGCTTGAGCTAGGAGGAAGTGATCCGTTTATAGTGTGTGAAGATGCTGACGTTGAAAAAGCTTCTAGTGGTGCAGTAAAGGGTCGATTCATTAATTGTGGTCAGAGTTGTATTGCATCAAAGCGGTTTATCGTAGTAAAGAAGATTGCAAATGAATTTATTGAAAAATTTGTTCAAAAGACAGAGAAGCTCAAAGTAGGTGATCCTTTATCAGATGATACTGATGTAGGACCTATTGTAAACGCTAGCGGCTTGAAGACTATAGATTCTCAAGTTAGAGACTCGATCAAGGAGGGTGCTGAAATATTAACAGGAGGCGAACAAATCAAAAGCAAAGGCTACTTTTACAAACCTACAATTCTCAAAAATGTTTCTCCTAAAATGCGTATAGCGCAGGAAGAGGTATTCGGTCCAGCGGCTCCTATAATTGTAGCTGATGATGACAGGGAAGCAGTAGAACTTGCAAATGATTCAAAATTTGGACTGGGCGCAAGTGTCTGGACTCAAGATCTTGGTAAGGCAGAGAAGATGTCAAGTCTAGTGGAATCAGGCATAGTAACTGTAAATAACGTAGTGCTTTCAGATCCAAGAGTTCCATTTGGTGGTATCAAGAATAGCGGATTTGGCAGAGAATTATCGAGATATGGAATGCTTGAATTTGTGAATATCAAATCAGTTAGATTCTATGATCAGTTAATTCACAGACACTATGTAGAATAAAATTTGTAATTCCTAATCATACAATTTTTTGTTTTCTTCGCTTGTAAGTTGATATTGACGGGGAGCAGTGTCAAACCGTTAATTCATGAAACAAGCTCATTAGTCCTACCCTAACTCTGCTTTCACTCGCTTGATCAAATAATGTATTGAAACTGGTTTTTGCATAAAACATCCTATGTTCAAAGACGGGTGTATTTCTCTTATTGCTTCATGATTTACTTCTCCGGCAGACATAAAGCAGACCTTTGCGTTGAGATCTATTTTAGATATCTTTTCATACAATTCAAAACCATTCATATATGGTAGATTAATATCAATTAGTAGTAAATCGTAAAAGTTTGGCTTGAACTCCATTAGTGCTGCTAATGGATCATTACATGTGTCTACTTCAAATTCTTTCTTGTTGCTATTAATGCTCTCTAAAGCTACTTTAAATGTTAGAGTAGTATCATAATGATCATCTACGATAAGAATCCTTTTACTTAGAGGTGGTTTTTCTTGTTTATGAGTTGCAACTTCTTTTTGATTTTGTAAAAAAGAACCTGATTGGTCGGGGTGAGGATTATATGGAATGCTAACTTTAGCGTCATTTGGAACCATTTTATCTTATCCCAATATGATATATACTACTGCAATGTGTTTATAATCTCTTACGTAACACAATTACACTATATTGCAAAATTTAGAGAATTTACCGTATTTGAGGATCAGATAGGGACTCGTGAATGATTGAGAATATTAAATTTATTGTGTATTGTGTACAGTTTGCAGAAAATCCTTCGTTAAGGTATCTGCTAAGAAACGATGGGTCAAGTCCGACATAGTCTAGATTTCTTTTTACATATTCATGGAATTCTCTGACAGTTAAGAAAACTTCTCTATTCTTCTGCTCTTGGCCTAATGATTTATCATTCTTATCGAATACAGTTTTTTCATTAACCTTACCAGTTAACACTCCAGAAGCATCTGGGACTCTTACCATAATTCCTACATTATATTTGCTTGCTGCATCCTCGTCATAGTCATATATCACGCCTAACTACTTTCTTGCCAGGATTCATAATAAACTTAGGATCAAATAATTTTTTGATTTGCTGAAAAATTGAAACTATTTGGAGACCATACATAAATTCAATATACTTAGTTCGGGCCATGCCGTCACCGTGTTCACCTGTTATAGTTCCACCATAACTAATTACCTTGGTAAAAACTTCATCTGCTATACTATCAAATAATTCAAGTTCTCTCGGGGATTCTATATCCACCACAGGTCTTGTATGTAAATTTCCATTTCCAGCATGACCATATATTACATAGTCTAATTTGTTATCGTTATACTTCTGCAGCAGAAAATGTGTATAATCACAAAGTACATTAGGGTTTACTACGGTGTCTTCTATCAAGCCTACTGGCTTTCTACTCCCTACGGTCAATTTCATAACATTATTTAATGCGCTTTTTCTTGCTTCCCATATTCGTCTGGAGCTATTTTCATCCGTCACAGTCTCTAAAGTCGTTGAAACAGAAGATAATTTATCTTTGCAAATAGTAAGTTTTTGTTCAACGCCAGTAAGATCGTCACTTGCAAATTCCACATATAATATAGAACCATAATTGCGATCATTATCCTTGAATCTTGCAGAACCCTTAATGTCATCAACAGTACTAAACACAGAATGATCAAGCAATTCCAGAGCAACAGGAGAGAATTGTAAGACAAGAGGCACTGCCGACATACAAGATAATAAATCCTTAAAACCAAACACTATCGTAGCTTTATACAAAGGAATATCAATGATCCTTAGCTCTGCAGAAGTTACAATTCCTAATGTTCCTTCTGAAGCAGTGAATATTTTATGTGGATAAAATTTTTTATTGTTTATTACTGCATCAAGTCGATAACCACACGAATTCTTTGTTACTTTCGGATAGCGCTTCTGTATGAAATCTATGTAAGGTGAAAGTAGTCGGTATAATTTTGCAATTTTCTCATCATAAGATCCTTTACCAGAACTACTGCTAGCGTTGCTACTGCTCACGGATCCAAAAGTACCGTCGGAGTACACTATATTAGCCGTGTCTAGAAAATCGATGGTGCTACCATAACCTAACGCATGAATACCACTCGAATTATTTGCAATCATGCCACCAATTGTACAATAATTGCTGCTGGCTGGATCAGGGGGAAGGAATTTTCCTCTTTTTTTTAACTCTTTGTCTAATATGCCTTTAACTAATCCTGGCTGTACCAGTACATAATCATTCCCAATTTCCAAGATTTTATTCATATGTTTTGTAAAATCAATGACGATATTATCATTAAGCGATTGTCCTAAAAGTCCCGTACCTGAACCTCTTGCAGTTATGGATATATTTTTAGAATATCCGTACTGGCATATTTCTGATAGATCATGTTTGTCAAAAGGGCATATGATAACTGATGGTTTAATAGAATAATGACTTGCATCTACAGAGTATATTTCTTTACTCCAATCATCCGAGAGAATTTCTCCCTTTGATATACGACTTAATTCGTCTGATATTGGTATTATCATATTAGTATTATTATGGTTATCTTACTAGAGGTATTATTTCTAATTTTAGATACAAATTCAAATACAAATGCAAACAATATTACATCATTGAAATGATATTAATGATAAATAGATTCACAGCAATATGATAGGTTGACTTTGAGTTGATATTATAGATATTCTAGTAAGCTATTTTGTATGAAGGCCAAATTTATGTAACAACATAGCAATGTTAGACGTTGTTTTTTTAAAAGCATGGAATCATCTATGTTGATTTTGCATCTACTACTGCACACAGATGTTTAATACATATATTCTACTTTCTAAGCTCAGATAATAACAGCAAGTTGCTGAGCCTGTAGGAGAGCTTTATTTTCCTTCTGTAGCTTTATCCATAAATTCTTGTAGTGGTTTTGTTCCTATTATCAATTAAGATGTATGTTATTTTTGAATAACGCTGATTATGATATAACTTTGCACGCTCTAGGAAAGTATTATTATTATCATCGTCATCATCAGTCCTTTAGCTCCGAATTTATTTTGCTTACCAACTCCTTCTTTCCAATTGGTTTTGCAATAAAACAATCAACTTCCATTGTTGGAAACATTTCCCT
>JBEVTH010000073.1:0-10981 GCA_041156085.1 Candidatus Nitrososphaera maunauluensis | reverse complement strand
GTCTGTACGTAAGAAAAAATTATAAGACATATCTATTGACATGTTTTAGATATTGACAGGAGGTAATTTGAAAAATGCCTTACTTTAACACGATAATAATGCAGCTTCCAGGATTAGCCCCCCACTATACTAAACATCCAATTTTTCACGATATGTTTACAGCCATGATCGTGGCTGCATTGATTGCGGTTGGATTGAATTTTGCTATGGCAATGTTGCGTAAAAAGACGACTGACATTGAAAAGATGAACAAAGTGATGAAAGAAACAAGCTTATGGCGAAAGCAGTATACTGACGCAGTAAAAAAACGTGACAAAGTGGCCATCGAAGAACTAAAAAAGAAACAAGCTTATGTAAACAAAATGACTATGGAAATGCAACAGCAGCAAATGCGTCCTATGTTAATCTATATGATGCCCTCCCTACTGCTCTGGATTTTCGTATTTCCCACCATCTTTGGTGGAACAACAGCTGTTTCACCCATACACATTCCATGGATAATGTGTAACGCTCAAAATGTAATTACAGATATGCAAGTTGATAATAATGGCAACCACAAGGGTCCGTGTACCATGCCCGGAGAAGTATATCTTTTTGGATGGTTTCTTATTACAAATTTTGCGTTCAGTGGAATAATATCCAAAGTTACAAAGACAGGTATGCCAAGCATAACATAAACTATTTGAATCTTGAATCGGCAATTTGGATTTTGTAAATTTCCAATATGTACTATAGTATCATTCATAAGGAGAGATGAGGAAGAGATGTGACCACATCCTGATCTGCATAAAAACGTTTAAACAATGTTCCATCTGTTCGAACATATCCTAATAGTGTGTACACACTGGAGAAACCATAAGAAGTATTTAGGCGAATGTGATTAATAAATATCTTTTATCATTATTTGAGTTCATATAGAGCAACTGATAATTTGAACACGAGCTTTTCATCTGTCTGTTGTGCTAGAGGCATAATATACTTCTGAGTTTCTTCTTTATATCGTATTATCTTGTCCTTGTGAACTGATTTTTTAAGTGACCTGATATTGTCTAGCTGGTCTGCCAGCTTTACATATCTCGTAGCTTGAGAACCCATTGTAATATTTTGGAAGTACTCCTTCAACAATTTCTCCTTTTCGTCATGTATTTTTTTTGACATCGTTAGTGTATGAACTATATTATATACATTCTCACCAAATTCCTTTCTCAATAGATCCTCAGAAACAGAGGTATTGTTGCCACCTTTTTCAATCGTGTCATGCAGAAGAGCAGCACAAATAGGATCTATATCATATCTATGTAGCTCTTCTGTTAGAATAAGGGCGACTCTCAATGGGTGATTGATATACGGTTCAACCTTATTTTCCTCCCTAAATTGCCCTGTATGCACCTTTATTGCTATGCCAAATGCTCGTGTTGTTTTTATAATATCATCTGTTGAACTTTCAAATGGTTTTAGTAATTTACCAAATCCTGATTTTGTAAAGTCGTTAAGGGTCCATTTCATAGCAGTATTTACCAAATCCTGATTATCTTTATATTGTCTCTTCGCTTAAAAATTATGGTTTTGTAACACTCTTTACTAATTCCTTCATATTTGTGTTTATTTTTCTTGGAATTCTTTGTATCCTGAAAGATCAATTGCAAATATTTCATCACATAGCGACCAACTAAATCTGGGTATAATTGTTTGTGTAGGCTTTGGTTTATTTCTCTTTGTCCTGCTAGCATTAGTTAACGAATAATAGAAGCATCCTATATTCCTACACACGTATACAGAACTATTCGTAAATCGTATTGTTCCAGGGGATCAGTCGAATAATTACAAAATTATTTCATCTTATGTATTACATTGTCTCTGACATATTACTATTATCCTTGACATCATTATCTTCTCCAAGTTCAGTGATTGAAGTATAAGATGATGTCATTTCCTCGTCTGATGTTCCTATCTCTGATTCTCCTTGAATCCCACTCGCTGTTGCATCCTCATTCGCGGATGATGTATTTTTCTCGGTCAATAGAGACGTAGATTCCTGTTCGGATGGGTAGGCAGTATTGATCAGCGGAGCGGTTGTTATTTTTTTTCGGTTTGGAGTAACTTTCTTTGGTCGTGCCACTGCAGTACTTGTGCTTTTTACTCTCGCCTTCTTTACGCCACTCCTTTTCTTAAGATTAGGCTTTGATTTTTTCGACTCCTTTGTCTGCCTTCCCTTTTTTCTTGTCTTTGTTTTGGTTTTACTTACCATATACAGTAACAGTTAGCAATTACTTGTTCTTATATTAATCGGAAGGTATTGATAGTATATCTTATTATTGTCTGTGTCCAGCGACATATGTACCTTATTACATATATTGCTAGCGACATTTCTTGCAGTTCGAGGTAGATCGAGTTCAACATGGCAAATGTCTATTAAGCAGAGGGAGTGGTCGATCTTGCTATATTTTATGATTACAGTAAGATCTCTTTAAAGAAACAACGCAGAAAGTACTTCAAACACCAATATGAAAATTGTATCAGCAGTTTTAAATCATTCTTGCTATATTACAAGGCATTTTTCAGAATTACTTTAGATTGTGGAGTTCTGTATTTTTATTGTGATAAAATTTAGGTTCTACAAAAGAGATCTAGGGAAAAATTTGTTCGCCAGTATTTCTATCTATTATTCTAATCGCTTTTGTTGGGCATGTCTGTGCTGCTGATAGTATTGATTCAATATTTGCACCACTTTCTGATTCGATCCTTGCCTTAGGGTTTATTCTTTTGTTCTTTTCGACTACAAAGACTTTCGGTGCAAGCGTCTCGCAGCTGCCAAATGCCATACAAAGAGACGGTTCTACGATGATATGAAAGCGACCTTTTGGAATATCTAAATCAGTTATTGCCGTTTGTACCCTAGTGTCAGACTTATCATCACTAATACTGTCGTTCTGTGTCTTTCTTCTTACATAATAAGCATTATCGTCACGACTGTAATCAGAATATCCATGACTACTGCTAACATCATCCATATCATTATGAAATGAATCGTGTTGAATTTGATCATGCGTTTTGTTGTTATAATTATTTGACTGATCTTTATCAAATTGTATAGTGGTAAGCCCTGTCATATCATACTCTTGTCTCTTGTCCCTATCTGAAAGAACTTCAAAGGAAGCATTAATTTTTTTAATTATATCCTCGGCAAAGGAGGAGTTATTCCTATCTGGATGATATTTCCTAGCCAGCTTCCTATATGCTCTCTTAATTTCTTGATAGCTGGCATGCTCAGAAACACCAAGTAGCGCATAATATCCTTTGCTATCCAAACAAAGTACAGTAGACCTTATCATTACTTATTCCTTTCATATGAATTCCTTGTCCTTCTAAGAACGTTGTAATTGTAATCAAAGTATTTATGTTCTTCCCTATATCTTTCCTAATTTTTCGACATACTTTTTGTATGCGTCAAGGTATGACTTTTTATCTCCTATATCGATAAAACCTGATTCTCCTATTTTGTGCCCTTTTATGATTCTTTTTTGTTCAAGAGCTTTTCTTACTGCATCATCCATTCCAAAAGCACTTGACATAGGTATGAGTTTGAGAAATTCGGGTTCTATTACATAACATCCAATGTTAATTAGTCCACTAACTTCAGGTTTTTCGGTCCAGCTAGTGATCCTATTGTTGTTGATACTACTATCTTGTACATCAAGATCAATGAAACCATACTTTAATTTTGTTTTATATGATAGTAATGCCATTGAAATAAATGCTTTGGATTTTCTATGTTCGTCTATCATATTGCCAAGATTAAATTCGTAAACTGAATCTCCGTATAGGCAAACAAATGTATCATCTAACAGTTTTTCTGCTGTCTTTAGCTGTCCCGCTGTTGCTAAGGGTCTTTCAGATCTAGCATAATCTATCTTTATACCAAATCTGCTGCCATCTTCAAAATAATCTTCAATTGTCCGATGAAGATAACTTACACAAAGGACGATATGGTCTATTACTCCTTCAGAATTACCATTACTAGTGATGCTACTACTACGTTTAAGCCACTCAATTATGTGTTCAAGAAGTGGTTTATTACCTAAAGGTAACATCGGTTTAGGAATAAAGAATGTATATGGTTGTAGCCTTGTTCCTAGTCCACCAACGAGAATTACTGCTTTCATATCTATATAATCTACCCTTCTCCTTTCTATCTCTCTCTTTCTTTTTGCGTTATTTTATTAAGGCATTACTATACTCTATTAATAATTTTCTAATATTATTCTGGTTCTATTACTATAACCTGTCTCCATAGTAAATTAATGAAAATAGATATGAAATCACATTTATTCACGGAAATACCCTTCAATATTAATGATGTAACTTTTATCTGCAGGTTCGATATCATATTTGCAACCAACTATCTGGCTTGCAATTTGTAAATTTGTTTTAAGATGTTCAGTAAGTCTTCCTACTCTGTATCGTGAAACTCCTTTTGAGAGACTTAATGGAATCACAAGCATATCCGCAAGAAAGAAATCAACAGGAATACTATCTCGGTAACTTTCCAAAAAGCGGTCTGCAGCTTCTGATCCCACATTTTCTGCGGGCTTACCTGGTTCTCCTATGGAATCGCCGCCAATATAGGGACCAAAATCAGATTCTGAATATACCAGAATCGAACAACCTGGTGATAATGAATTTTCAAATGATGACGAATAGCTAGTACAACCGACATCATTTTTCTCTAATTTTAAAAGAGATGATGAAATCTGGCGTTCTGCAACATGTTTAGGGAGCTGACAGCATACACTCATAATTTTAGGTTCAAGCCTCCTTACATTCAAAAGATTAAATGTGCTTAGTTTTTCGCACGGACCAATTTCTGCTCTTACTATCCCTCCACCTCTTGGATAGTAACCTCTTTTCAAAACATCTATACTGGATTTTATTCCAATGCTTCTGTATGCTTTCATTGTAATATATCGAAAATAATCTATAGTAGGACTCATTTTTACATCTGTACCGCCTGTAATTTGAATGCTTAGGCTCTTACCGGAAAGCGAGACTGCAGGAATTACAGTTTGCAATATCATTGGGATGCTGCCTGCCGTTCCAACTTCAATTTTTATGAAATTGTATTCAAATTTATCGACTGTAGTTGGTATAAACCTTATCCAGTCTGCTCCTACTTTCAGATTTTCTATTCGGGCTTGAAATAGGTCTGCAACAGTCTTTATCGCAATCATGTGTTGTGGACGTAGACCTGGATTGGAACGTTTAGATCGAATGTTGATGACTTCAATTGGTTTTCCTGTTATCGAAGAAAGTGAAACTGCCGTTCTTAGGATCTGTCCACCGCCTTCACCATATGAGCCATCAATTTTTAGCATGGAGAATTCGCTACCATTTGTTATACGAAGGATAAAACTCTTTTTAAGACTGGAATCACATATTAATAGTATCAATGAAAACAAAATAGCCTTAATTAACGCGATCTTTTTTTTATATAATCAGTTTACCTCCTTGCAAGAGGAGAAAATTTCACTTTTGCAACCAGCAGAGATCCTTTCTGACATAGGGACATTGGAAGTAAAATTTTAACAGTGCATTAGAAGTCTAAAAAAACAGCATAATAATTAACAAAATTATTTTTATTTAATCAGATCATTATATATCCATGTCAAATGGGCTCTTTGTCGGAAGGTTTCAGCCCTTTCATCTAGGGCACCTACTGGCTATCAAATTTGCACTTAGGCACGTCGAAGAGCTTGCGATAGTAATAGGAAGCGCACAGAAGAGCCATGAATTAAGGAACCCCTTCACTGCAGGCGAACGTATTCAGATGATTAAATGTTCACTGAACGCTGACGACCAAGTTGATTTAAAAAAAATAGTCCTGATCCCTGTTGCAGATGTGGGTGTACATTCTCTTTGGACCTATCACATCGACATTTTCGTCCCAAGCTACCAGGTGGTTTTCACAAATGATATCTTTACTTGTCTCCTTTTTAAAGAAAGGGGTACGAAAGTTGTCCAACCCAAACTGCATCAAAGAAAAGAATTATCTGCTACAGAAATTAGGTCAAGGATTGCAAAGGGTGGTGATTGGAAGACACTTGTCACACCTCAAACCGTCAAAATTGTGGAAGATATACATGGTATAGAGAGAATTAAGTCAATATTTGCAATGTATTCTGATACCAATGATTAAATTTGCTTAATTTTAACTTTTTTTGTTGATTCATAGCAATGTGCTAAGAAGATACCAAACTTCAATAGTGAAGACATTTGTCGATCAACAACATACGAGTATTTCTCCTGTTAATAGTGCTATATTGAGATTTAGTTTAAAATTTTAGTTAAAATGGTGAAAATGTATTTTTATCTGTTTGACTATAATTATAGCATAATTGCTATTTGGAAATTACGATGTAAAAGGCAAAATGGATGATAATATTGACGAGACGTCATCCATAATAGGATTTGAGAACGAATCTTGGTTCATTGACTTACAAAAGTTATCAAATGATGAACTCATGCGAATGTATAATATTATTACGAGTGGTAAATACGAATTTGCAAAAAATGCATGGTATATTCCCCTATCTGGAGACAAGAGATGCCCCATCATGGTTGCCAAGGGATATGAAGCACCAGAGACTCCAGAGAAAATGGCTATATTCCAAGATACTATAAGAATACTAGAACAAGAATATCGAAGATTCATAGATGCTTGGGATTTTGGCTATATAACAAAACATGTCTTAGAAAAGGCTATTCTGACTATCCTAGAATTAAGAAGTATTGTGATCATTGAACAGATACATTGAATATCTTATCCGATCTTATAATGACTGGCTCTTTATACTTGAATTTTTTGATAAAGAAATTATTTGAACTATTAGACTACTTTGATAGATGTATATACAGATATAGAACAAACTTCTTGGCTAGGAGTTACTTTTGCTATAGTAAACACTACACTGCTATGTGGCTATGGTATTAGACCTAATTGAATAGCCAGTTAACAGATCCTTGGCTGACTGATCATGATGGAATTCTTAATGTATAATACGCAGAAGATAATCTGTTTAGAGTAATTATCTTGTCATTCAAAGAAAAAAAGGATATAGCGAGTGAATATAAAGGAAAATGTTTGGAATTGCTTACTGCATGGGATATCTCAGTAGGAGATACCGTTAATATAAGCGATGTCTCTAATAATGAATTTATAGCTATTCTAATGCCACGCTATGAATCAGCTGATGAAAATCACATTGTTGTTAAATTGAAAAGTGGTTATAACATTGGGATCGAATTGAGCCACATTCGATCTATAACCAAAATTATGCAAAGACCAGATCAAAATGTTTCCATCGTACCAAATGCTAGACGATCCACTGCTACTGATGCGTGGCTACCTGTTAAAAAAGTAGGAGAGATTTACAACAGAAGAAAGGACGAATTACTTCCAAGGATTGCATTGATTAGTACAGGTGGTACTATTGCAAGTAGGATAGATTATAGAACTGGGGGAGTCCATGCTGCCCTTTCTGCGTCTGATTTGTACGCTTCTGTTCCGGAATTGTCAAAGTATGCTTCAGTTGATCCTGAGGTACTATTAAACGAATATAGCGAAAACCTAGGGCCAGAACATTGGACTTTGATTGCAAATACAGTAGGAGAAAAAGTAAAGTCGGGCAGATATCAGGGGATCATTATCTCCCATGGGACTGATACAATGCACTACACGGCATCAGCTCTCAGTTTTGCTCTACAAAATCTTCCCATACCTGTAGTACTGGTGGGGGCACAGAGATCATCTGATAGACCTTCGTCTGACGCAGCTCTAAATCTTATTGGTGCTACAATTTTTTCTATAAAGTCCGATTTTTCGGGTGTCTTCGTTGCAATGCATGCGAATTGTTCTGATGATGTCATTGCTTGCCATATTGGTACTCGTGTAAGAAAAAACCATACAAGTAGACGTAATGCATTTGAATCAATAGATGTGATGCCTGTTGGTCTTGTCAAAGGTGATCTTCTAGAAATGCAACCACAACAATTAGATATAAAACTACAAAAAAGAAATAATAATAGTGATGCAAGTGATTTTGCGGTTAAGCCAGATTTTGATAGTGGGGTTATTTTGCTAAAATATCACCCTGGTTTTAATCCGGAGTTAATAACCCACGTTATGACAACACCAAGATATAAAGCAATTATACTAGAAGGTACAGGATTAGGCCATATAAGCAGAGATTGTATTCCGAAAATACAAAAGGTCATAGAATCTGGAATAATGGTATTTATGACATCTCAGTGCATTTGGGGTAGGATAAGGATGACTGTGTATGATACAGGGAGAGATCTACTTAACATAGGTGTAATACCTTTATCAAATATGATACCGGAAACTGCCGTCGTAAAGGCAATGTGGATTATTGCGAACAGCAATGACATGCAATCTGCTAGAAAAATGATGCGAGAAAATCTTGCCAATGAAATATCTGCAGTTAGTCCTATAATAGTATGAATGTTAGATTCAATAAGCGGTCTAATTTACTGTATATAAATGTCAGAGAGCATATATAGCAAAAGTATTTTGACTGATGCAATAATTTCATTAGCAAAGGTTTTCAAAGAAGCTGGATGTGATCCACCTACTAAGATAGAAGTTGACTCTCAAACATTTGATAAACTGTTAGCAGAATCAATGAAACTATATAACATTGATAGTAAAAAAGCAATCGTAGAACGCAAATTCTCTATCGCTGATATAATTACAATAACTGAAGAACAATCGAATTAGTTAACTAGCAGTGTATGCACTCGAATAGGTTTAAGATGAACCGCTATTTGTATAACCGAAACAATTTGGAAGTCATGCAGCTCAGAAGAACTCGATGTCCAAAAAATGTGTGGGTTTCGCAACCAAGCATAGCGTTGATCAACTCTTAGCAAAATGGCTTCTAACTAAAATAGAAATTGGGAATGAGGTATCATAGAGATAACACCGCGCTTACTATCCTGTATCAAGAAGCACTATTTAGGAAATTGAAGCATTTTGAAATATTTCTCTTCACTTTGAGCACAAAACAACGTACTTTGACACATTCGAAAATACATGAAATCTAAAAATTCGACACTAATACATTATGTTATTTGTGGACCATCCTACCAGTGTCTACCAGTTTTGCTCGACTGGCTTATGATTCAGGTGCAGCTATTGAGGCTAGCAAGACGAGATCAATAATAACGGGTTTGTTATAGTAATAATCAGATATGAGTGAATTCGCCTTCTTCCAATTCAAAAGCAATAATATGCTAGATGTGGAAGAAGAACAGCAAAATGATGAGATTGTTAGACTAAACGAAGAGGTCCTTGAAGCAAAAGGTATAGAACACGACCCTGGAATATCAAAGATTTCTGAGGAACAATCTAGAGAAATACAATATATTGAGGAAGACTTAGGTAGAAAAGGAAGAAAACTGGTAACATATAACAAGGGTAGTACTATGGCAAAAAAAGGAGAGGAAGAAGGTGAACAGCGTGAAGAAGTGCAATATATTAGATAGGTGGAGTTCTACAAATGGCTAGTCTTGCAACCCGTTGGCTTTCAGCTCTAGGCATAGCTACATTATGTTTTGGAATATTCTTATTTGTTTTACGTGTTCCGATACGAACGATAGGCATATTCTTTGTATTAGGAATACCTTTGATCTTATTATGGTTATATGTAGATGACAAATCAAAACAGCAACAGAACTGGAAAATTAGTAATTCTAGTAACCTCCAACACCAACAGCTATGTATCTGTTCTATTTGTAAACATGAGCAAGCAGAAATGTGTTTAAATCAAAAATGCGCATGTTGTATTATGATGAAAGGTGATAAGGTGATTGGTCATTCTATTAATCCAATGCAATAAAATAGCCACCGAGGTCTTGCCGCATCGAAGGTGCTTATTACACTTATTGCAATAAATGTGGTAAACTAGAAAAGCTGAACTTCGGTGCCAAGATAGAGATAAAAGAAGGTTTTAGAGGAGCAAGCAAGGCAAGCAAGGCTACTTTCCAATAAGTCTAGAGAAGTTAAAGGAAGAAAACAGGCAGTTGTATGACACAATTGTTGTAGACAAAGATGGCGGCAGATACTGAATTCATCTACCGGGATTGTTCAAAGTGGTAATTTGATTTCTTACACCGTACAAAATCAGCCTGTAATACAAATGATCAAATTTAAATCATATGTTTTTTCATATAAGTGAATGTTACAAGGTCAAGGATCGGAGAAGAAATTAGCACTATCACTATTGTCCTTTGAGCAGATATGTCCTACATGGGCAAGGAAATTAAGAATTGGACTCGACAAGCAAGACCTGAGGACACTTGCCCATGATTCAAAGTATTGTATTGTAGGTGAAGCATGGGGTTATAATGGTAGGCATGCAGGTTACTATATTGCCCCTTTAATTCCTCTTATAGGATGTTGGAATTGTGTGAAATTCGGGCGAGAGATGGGCAAAATTGCCAAACTCCATGGTCAGTCCTGTCTAGATTATCTCCATCCAATAATTGATGATTTCCTTGAGCATTGGAATAAGAAACACAAAGACATTACCAAAAAAGGTCATGCATGAAGACATGTTTGCTGTTATGATTGCTGATCTGATCTTTTTTTATCTACCGTAATTCCCTAGAAGATATTATTTGTCCATAAGACATTATTATTGATGACTACATACACATTTTTGTCAGGGTAGAGATCTTCAAGGTCTTCTAGTTCAAATGAAATATCTAAATATCGTTGGTAAGCTCTTGAGAAGAGCAATTTTTCTCAAACTGTCATTGTTTTATTCTTAATTGTCTACAAAAACATATACAAAACAACGACGTCAAAAAAGTTCGATATATATCATCTTATATATATGATCTCCCTATCTGATTATTACTTTATCTTTTTTAACTACTTAATTTTTCCTACTTGGGGCCTGTA
>JBEVTH010000072.1:0-11184 GCA_041156085.1 Candidatus Nitrososphaera maunauluensis | reverse complement strand
TAATCCATAATGATAATAGTTGTTATGGGTGTTACTACTCATGCTCCTTCTAGATCATCATCATCTTTTCGCAAGAAGCATCGCTGTAAAATCTGTGGTAGGGCTTTTGGTAGTACTGAGGAGTTAAGCTCACACTAGGAGCATGGCATGGCAAGTCAAGTAAGCCATTAGATGGTAAGTTGATCCTTTATCTTTGTTAATAGCCTATTTCTAAAAACAAAAAATTCAGCAACAACTATCAAACATCATTCGCCAATATCAATTTCAGCTGTAGGGCCTTGGTGTCGTTCCTGAAAATGTATTCAAACAAAACACCGAATAATCACCAAGGCCTCTATGTCATAGAGGCTGATGAGATTCATAAAGATAAGTTTAACTCACTTCAAGGGAACAAAATAGATATACAAAGCTCTCAACTAAGAGCTATGTCATCTTGTCTAATATTTTTCTTGACTAATTCGACTACTCGCCTTCTAACAGACTGTTAAAAAATAATAAAGAAATGCCGCTGATAGACGTTTTTACTGAAGCAGATTGTTGCCACTAGGGTGTTGCAATCTGAGGAGGAGACGTGCCGCTACCAGTCTTACTATTAGCTATGCTGCTACTACCTCCGCTTGCGCTACTACCTCCGATAATGCCCGTAGGCCCGTACACAGAATCGTAACAACTTGTGACGGCAGATCGACTAAGCTTACCGGCCGTGCTTGTGGTAGTTGTCGTTGTTGTCGTGCCTATTGGGGTAGCACTCTTTGCAGCTGTCCTCAGACAGCTAACAAATTTACTAAGTGATGCTTTTGTTGAAGTACCCGTTGAACTTCCGGTCGAAGAAGTGGCTGTACTTCCGGTTGTAGAGCTGCTGCTGCTTTTACTTTTTTTTGTTTTTGCTCCTAATACTGAAGTATTAAGGCTGCCTGCTGTTACAAGTGCTATTGCCATGACAATGGCAACGGTTGCCAATATGGTTGATGTTTTGTTTGGATACATCGTGTTGTAAGAGCACACAACTTGTTATAACATACTGATAAGAATTTTTTTATACTATCCACTCAAATATGTCAAACCATTACGGCAGTAACTAGGGAAATGCTTATGGAGTGCAACTATATTCAAATCATAAGAAGGGTTTTCATTGCAAATTTAGACATACGCCCCAGATGTCCCATAAGAACATTTCTTTTGTTAAAGAATACCAAAAAATGATATCTATTGATTGGCGTTACTATTGCTAAATCTCCAGATTAGATTTTAGTTTTTCTTCATCTGTATTATTAGACTTTTCATAGTCGTCATAACCAAGTTTTTTCATTCTTATTGGTTTTCATTGTCACTATCATTATATCCACGTAATATCGCTAAATCTCATTCAAATCCTCAAACCTCAACTGTTTGGAATTTATACAAAATAATCAGATTTATTCTTCACTTTCTACATTGCTTCGCTAGGCCACATGAATCTTAAATATCATGGAATGCAGAATCAACTTCTACCGAAATGTTTGCCCTGATTTTATAAGAAATTCTATTGCTCATAAAATAGATGTGACAAAGTTACTAAACTCTTAGTCAACAAATAGTATGGCTGGCTATATAGAGAATGATCATATAATATGAATGAAAAAAAGATTCCATATACAAACAATGCATTACTCTCTTTATCGGAGGAAATTGAGCATGTAGCTGATAATATATCACAATCGGTTGTAAGCATACGTTCAAGGAACAGAGGTAATGGTTCAGGAGTTATTTGGAATGCTGATGGTAATATAGTGACCTGTAGTCATATCGTCGGCGAGCTAAACGAAGTAGAGGTAAGTCTGAGCAATGGCAAATCCTATCCAGCCAAGGTTATAGGGAATGATCCGTATTCTGATATCGCACTGCTGAAAATTGAAGCCGCCAATAGCAAGGATGATATCCTTCCTTTAAAGCCTATAGAGATTGCCGATTCAGATAATCTCAAGGCTGGACAATTTGTTCTCGCACTTGCTAACCCGTATGGGGAATATCCTAGCATCACAGAAGGAATAATCACAAGTGAAAGAAGATCTATTAGAGGGGTAGGAGGACGAGGAGCAGGATGGCAGTGGGCCGAAGATGTAATGGATAACATAGTTATTACTGATACACGGCTCAACCCAGGGTATTCAGGGGGACCGTTGGTTGACGTCGAAGGGAAGATGATAGGATTAAACATAGCATATATTTCATCTCGTGGAATCGCTATTAGAACAAGTAAAGTCAAAACTATCTCCGAGCAGCTGACAAAAGATGGGGCGATTAAGATAGCACGTCTTGGAATTGTCACAGAAGAAATTTCTCTTCCTCGTGAAGTAGCAGCACAACTACAACCGATTCAAGAAGAAGGTCTCATAGTTTTATCAGTAAAAAAAGATACTGCTGCAAAGAAAGCAGGACTCTTAATAGGCGATATCATTGTAAGATTTGATGATCAACCAATAACTAATATCCATGACCTAAGAAGACAGCTGTTAAAACGAGACGCAATTGGAAAGTCAGCAAAGCTTGCCATAATCAGAGCAGAAAAGAAAACAGATATTGTTATTGTACCTGAAGAGATAGGATAATATCCACATTATTACTATGATACCAGTTAATGAAGATCTAATTGTTAATGCTGTCCAAAAGGTAAGTAAAGCTGTTGTAAACATTGCAACCGTAAGAACTGCACATGACCAACTATTTCGAGTATTTCCGGTTGAAGGTATTGGGTCAGGTGTAATAATTGATGAGCGATGTCATGTACTTACCAATAATCACGTTGTTGACGAAGCCCAGAGATTAAAGATTACTTTAACTGACGGCAGGATTTTCAATGGAAGAGTGAAAGGAACAGATGAAGCTACAGACTTGGCTGTTATAAAATTAGATTCGACAGAAACACTGCCGTTTGTTAAGTTAGGAAATTCTGATGATTTAAAAATCGGCCAGGTAGTGATCGCCATTGGTAATCCATTTGCTCTAGTGGGAGGTCCCACTGTAACAGCAGGGATAGTAAGCTCATTAAACAGAAAGCTCCAATTTGAGAGAGGAGTGTTAGAATTAATTCAAACTGATGCAGCAATAAATCCAGGTAATTCAGGCGGACCTCTTGTAAATACACAAGGAGAGGTTATAGCGATTAACACTGCAAAGATGCCATACGCACATGGAATTGGATTTGCAGTACCGATCAACATCGCTCGATCAATAGTGTATGAGCTAATACAAAATGGAAGAATACTCAATAGACCATGGATCGGAATATCGTATTTAAAAATAACAAGACAATTGGCTCAGTACTATAGATTGCCCACTACAGAAGGCGTGTTAATAGCAAATGTAGAATCACATAGTCCTGCTGATTATGCAGGGCTCCGGAAAGGAGATATAATCGAGGCGGTAGACGGCAAGAGAATCGATGACACTTTAGAGATTTCACTGAATGTGAGAAATAAGAACGTAAACGACAAGCTAGCGATGAATATTAATAGATACGGACGACGGTATGAAGTCCAAGTACAGCTACAGAATAGACCATGAGTATTACATTGAGGGTCAATCTCTAGCTGGAAATATGATTTTCTGTAATAGATGACTTTACAGGAAAAAAAGTCCGATTGAAACAAACCCATGACTTATTGGATTGAAGTATTGTCCAGATAGTTTAATTGTGTTGTAATTCTACAATTAAACCATCGTTCCATCCGTATTTTGTACTCATTAACTTCGAAACTTTGTCAGCTAATCTAGAATCTTTGACTTTATCAACTATTCTTGCAGTACCTTCGAACTTATCATCATCTACCGTAAACAGAACATGAGGATCATGAATAATATTCTGAACCCAATGTGCTTGCTGTAGGTGCTCTGACATTATGTAATATTTTTTATTATACTCTACAAACCAAATCTCTATTCTATGTCGTCTGGCTGTCTTCCATCCTGTAGTAATTAAGTACAGAAACTGTGGTTGGTTCAACTATTATGAACCCCTGATTGGTTGTTCATATCTTTACCTTTATCTATCTTCTTATATTGATCGCTCTATAACATTCTTGGGCAGAACCAGGTATAAGCAGTACACAAGGATGACTAAAACATCACTAGCCTGAATGGTAAAACCTCCAAGATGAATAATGAATTACATACTATCAGACATAAGTTAAGAGCTTTATTCGGTGGAATTCAAGACAGATTTGGCTCAATTATTCCACCCGAGTCGTGAAGGAATTGAATCTATAATACTTAGACTCGATTACAGCATCGGATATATCTGTCTGCTTAATGGTAGGCTAGAACTCCTTTTCCACCTTTATTATTCTCAGCCCATGTTGATATAATGTGCTCTCAGCAGATACTATAAAGATTAGTATAATAAAATAGAAGAATGATGAAATGCACCAAACATTCGGAAATAGATAAGGCTTTTCCGCTATCTTTTGTTGAACTTGTTGCGTTATTTTTGTTTTTCTCGTCACTATCATCCTTATCTGGTTCGGCATATCACGGATTAATTCATGTAAAGTATTTGCTGCTGAATTCTTTTTTCTACTATTGCTTCAAATTACTACCATTACTACTATGTGTTTGAGCTGTTATGATAAGCCTGCCATTAATTGTCCATTTGGCACTCCCCAACTCACGACCTTGCGGGCCCACAGCCTTTGGTATATCTATTTCTAGGTTTTGGAAATTATAAGCTATTTCTGCTCCTTTCCCCGTCAATCTGTCAAAAAGTTCGGTCATAAGATTTGCCCATTGAGTAGTTTGTTCTGTTGATTTTTCATTAGTCATAATAATGTATATAGTTCAAAGTTTATAAGAATATAAATAACGCTTTTCCTTTATTCGGCCTAAATTTCGAAAATGTCAGTCCCACTCCTTGTAGTGCTGGACTCTTTCATCTACTTCTCTTCTGTCTGGGCCCTCCTCTTTACTTTTTGTTTCAGACATGGAGTAGACTCTAAAGCCCTTTAGAATTCCTTCAGCTCTGGGATTCTCTTTTTGGCTATCCATTTTGTCAATATAGCCGGCATTTAGAAGAGGAACAATATAATGCCCATACATTTGCTGTATACAAAACTTGGGCCCCTTAATTCTCTAAGTAGCATAGCTTCTGTGATGTCATTAAAACCCATCAAAACACTTCATTATACCATTCTAAATATATGGTCTTATACCATTACTACAATATTCCATCAAATAGACGACTCCTCCTATCTGCACCTTATGATCGTTGACTAGTATTCTCAAGGCTAAAACAATTCAGAAGAGATTAGTATTGCTGCTCGGTAAAGGATCAACTTCCTTCATGGATTTATGCAACATTCTGACGAAAACCAACATGGCTACTACCACAAACCAACCAGATAAGCTGAAGGAATATGTCAAAATCTGCAGTGAAGAGTTCCGAATAGACTCCAAAGAAGACGATGGTTGTACTAGAATAAAGTCTCCAATTGCACGTATACATAAAGATGTGATGATCAAAACCAAAGGAATTTTATTGAAATTAGTAAAGTGAATTATTTTTCCGATTATCGGTGGGAGCATAAGAGGTAAATACAATGCAATAGTAAGTCCTATGAATCCTATAGCAATGCTGTGAATTACAAGGTCATAAAAAACAAAGTAGTGAGAGACTAAACTAAAGAATATGGCCATTGCGACACCAATAAAAAGAAACAAAAATGATGTTTTAACATGAATAACGGTAAAGTTATAGCGAGCTTTCTTTTCACCCTGAATGAGTCGAAGAATCTCTCTATTATCAAACCCTCCAAATGCATAGATTGCTCTGGCAAATGTCAATACTGACACAAATAATGTAACATTAAAAATTACTGGAAGCAATAATGTATCGGCAAATATAATTGATGC
This sequence comes from Candidatus Nitrososphaera maunauluensis, assembly GCA_041156085.1. Taxonomy (GTDB): domain Archaea; phylum Thermoproteota; class Nitrososphaeria; order Nitrososphaerales; family Nitrososphaeraceae; genus Nitrososphaera_A; species Nitrososphaera_A maunauluensis. The sequence continues at coordinate 5,301 of JBEVTH010000072.1, read as the reverse complement.
TAGACCTAAAAATATACAAATGGAAATGAAAAGTAATGAAGCAATACCCCAGGTTTTCCTTGGTCTTATGAATCCAAGAAACGATGGCAGTGTCTTGTACTCAATTCCAAAAATCATGAGTACTGGAAAGAGTAACCATAACTGAATATGTGTAAGTGAATTGGAATATTTATATCCTGATAATTCAATCACAGTAACAGCTATCAAAGCAATTAGACAAAGAGTAATGAAATAATCTGATAACCCCAAGAGCTTTGGTCTAACTCTCAATGTCCAGAAGACTATTGCTAAAAAGATAGTTACTCCAGAAAGCCTTGAAATTATGATCCATGTTGACAGATTTTTGTCATTGTCTAATGTCTGGATGAATCCAAAAATCAAAGACGTAAGTATAAGAATGAAAGAAACGTATGCAAGCCTCATGGAGGGAAGCTGTATGTTTCTGAACCTTGGGACTATCATATAACCTATCCCCATGATAATCAAGGTAAGAAAGCCATCCATTTGCAGCATTTTGTGAAGCTGAAATGAGAGATGAAACCATTGGGGAAGACCTATACCGAATATCGACATCATCCATATTGATCCAATAGACGATCCTAGGAATAGAAGGATTACAGCTGTGATTATGAATGGCTTACTTGCAGAGTTGTAATTGATAGTATTGGCCAAGTACTGTTTCTGTTGAGCTTATACATCGGGATTATTTTATGGTTACAAAATTGGATAATGTGTGTCTTTTCGCGAAATCAAAATAACCATTATCATTTGAAAATACATTATGTATTATATCCTTATGATTCTTACAAACACATAGTATGTATGGAAAAAGTTCTTGTATCTACAATCTCAAGGAAGTCCATATAAGGCTCTGTATGGATAATAAAGTAATGTAGTCTGATATTAGGTGAGCGAGCCTCTACCAAAGCATTAGGACGCATCAAATGCCCAAATAGATTTCATTTCATACACCACTAAAAAGATAATCTGTTCATCTATTTTTCTGCCATTATATTGAGTCTAACGTAATCTAAAGTCCAGGCTCCTGATCCTCCTTCTTCAACATTATCCAAAAATGTTTTCAAAAATCTTCCTTTAATTTGCTCATTTGGTAAATATTCTAAAAAAGGTTTGAGAATGACGTTCCTTACAAATCTTGAATAGCTTGAACGATTTGAGAAGATGGTAGTCCCATCAGAAAGATATACTTTGATATTCTTAAAACCTATTTCTTTTAGCAATTTTTCGGTATCCTCAGGTTTTGCAAAATACCAAGGCTCTTTCCAATTTAAATAATAGATCTTAAACTCGCTTAATTGTTTAATTTGGTTCATCAATGTATGAATTTTACTTAAATTTCCATATCCTCCACATTGAGCTAATAATATTCTTTCTCCCTTGTTCTCATTATTATATTCTTTATCTGATAATAATTTCCAAAAATGTTGAAACAATCCCCTATGATCTAATATCCAATGTAAAACAGCGTTAGAAAATATGACATCCACTTTTCTCTGTAATTCTACATTAAGTATATCCGATTCAATCACAAATACATTTTCAAAACTTGCAAGATTCTCTTTTGCTTGGTCAATCATGTTAGCATCAATATCTACAGCGTAGACTAATCCTCCTTTTCCAACCTTTTCAGCTAAGATTTTAGTGACTCTTCCAGTGCCACATCCAGCATCCATGACAATCTCATTCCCATTCCACCTTCTTCTTTCAAGAACATCCTTTCCCCATTTCTCTTGTATTGTCGAGATCTTATGATATGTTTTTGAGTCCCATTTATGACGGAGCTTCAACTTGTTGCTACTGATTTTATTTAATCCAGCACTCTTATTTTAGTTCTATATCTGTACGATAATATGACTATCATATAGAAAGATAACAATGACTTGTATAAGGACAGGCTACAACACACGCTCCCTTTTGTGCATTTACAGAAGCAGAACAGATCTCTGCTAATAAGTACGAGCACCGGCAGCATAAGGGTTTTATCTAATTTTCTCTATTATCTCTTCCTACAGGAATGCATTTCCATATAACATACTTTGACTAACTACCCCTCTCCCTCCCTCTAAGACATTACAAGATTTATCTATAGAATATGTCAAGATAATACACAGAGTATATGCATGAGTATATTACATCCTATGTTAAAGCCTTGTATAGCGAATGTATAGATTGTAATAAAAGGACTACGCATATTTGTCTTAAATGTCATTATTGTTATTCTTGCCATTTCAAAATTGAGAGTATGGAAAAAGAAAAGGAAAGGGAACGATCAAGCGAACATTATCAGCATCATGATAGAGATAATGTAACGCAAGAAGAATATCCGGTGAGCTTTGTTACCTATAAAATAAAACCAACAAAAACAAGTAAAATAAAAGGAGAACCTCTATTTGTATTTAGTACCCTTTAGGCACATTTGGCCCAGTATTTCCCACCGTAATTCCTGGCAATTAAAATAACAGTCGTTCATTTATATCAGTTGATACTGGTGATGGAAAGATTATTAGTTAGTTGTATAACATTTATTTTACAAAATCAGAAAGGATTCAGATGGGTAAAACTTACGTCATACTTCTTGGCCTTTCATTAATCATATCGCTAGCTTTTGTTATTGTAGCAGCTACTATTACAATAACAACATCAGAACAACAGCAATCCTTGCAGATACAAGTTAAAGATACCTTGGCTTTTTCTTCTTCCTCTTCTTCCAAACCGACGCTTCAAGAATTTCATGTCCCAGCTGCCTCCCATCCTCATGATGTTGCGCCTGCAGCAGATGGTAAAACCATCTGGTATACTGCGCAGGCCTTAGGAGAACTAGGACGGCTAGATCCAATAACAGGCAAGACTCACAGTATAGCACTTGGTAAGGATTCGGCTCCACATGGTGTCATTGTTGGTCAAGATGGTGCTCCATGGGTTACAGATGGTGGGCTCAATGCTATCGTACGTATTGATCCTGTGACTGATAAATTGCGTATGTTTCCACTACCTAATGGTAGCAGCAACGCTAATCTAAACACAGCTACATTTGATCATAATGGAGTTTTATGGTTTACTGGACAAAGTGGCATTTACGGCAGACTTGACCCATCGGTGGGAAAGATACAAGTGTTCAAAGCTCCAAGTGGTCCAGGACCATATGGTATTACAACAACACCTGATGGTAGCATTTACTATGCTTCATTGGCTGGAAATTATATTGCTCGAATTGACTTTAAAAGCAATAACGCTATTGTTATATATCCACCAACACCTGACCAAGGGGCTAGACGTATTTGGTCTGACTCACATGGCAGACTTTGGGTTACCGAGTGGAATGCAGGGAAGTTGGCCCTTTATGATCCTGCTACTGACAAATGGAAAGAATGGAGACTACCGGGTAACAATCCTCTGCCATATGCTGTATATGTGGACAAGAATGATATGGTATGGTTGAGTGACTTTGGCGTAAATGCCATTGTTCGGTTTGATCCTACTAAGGAGAGATTCGATGTATTTATGATACCAACTCAAGGAGCTAATGTACGTCAAATTTTGGGACGGCCAGGGGAAATATGGGGAGCAGAGTCTGGGGCAGATAAACTAGTGGTTCTGAAAACAGGTTTTTGAAGAAAGTCACAGCAAATGGCGATAAAAATAAGAGGCCAACTCAAAGTTTACTTCACCCCATCGTCAAAGTAGTATGCGATAAGTATCGCCTACCACTGATACACTAAGTCATTCCTGTGCAGCTACAGCAGTAAGAGAATTGTTTATATTTTCTATGGCTATACATGCCGATCGTTATAGTTAAGATTTGCAGACCACCAGGGTGCTATGTATTGATATATGGGGCAACGTCTCTTAAAAAATCAAATAAATTAGAGTCATTTATTTAGATGTGGTTTTTAAAACATTTTTATAGTATTTAGTTGAGTCCAAAACAACTTGAGCAGTTACCAAAAGAAGAAGGAGAACAATTAGAAGAAACCGGGGATGAAGAGGAATTAGAAGAAGAGAATGAATCTCCTACAGCTTGACAAGGACAAACAGAATTCACGAAAGACGATTATAAAAAATAGCTTAAGCTATTTTTCTTTTTATCAGGGAATTTATCTAATTCAAAGACAGACAATATGATTTTAAACTACACTTTTGCTCAACAACCAAGACTCATCATACTAGCTATCAAGCAACCCATGCATTTGCAAGCTTGTTTGGTTTAAGACCTGCATTATGCATGATTCTCAACGCTTCATTTTGCTGATTGCTGTCAAAAAATTGGTACCGTATATATGGTGGGCTGCCTAAAATGATCTCAAATTTCTTGTTTTTGATAGTAAAATTATAGAGCTTCATAAGAGGTCTTCTAATTATGCCATTTATCTCCAGTTGACATAGAACTATGCGGAGGTTTTCTTGAAAACCATTACCCACACTTTGGGATCAGATATCTATAGGTGGACAGAATGATAATGGTTTAGGTAGGATGAAGGCGTGTAATCTAACTGAATTACTAAAGCTTAAATGAACAATAGCCTTAGAATATGTTATAGTATGAGCGTGTCACAAAAGTTTTTTAGACCTTTGCTTATTTACGATGATAAATGTTCTTCATGCACAAAGTTTGCCAGAGCTGCTGCAGCTCTGTCTAGGGGATGGATAAGAACAGGCGGCCACTACTATTCACAGGAAGCCATAGAAGCCAAGAAAATAATTTTTCCTGCAGAGTACGATCCAACTAGAATGTTTTGGTTAATTAACAAGAAAGGAGCATATGGCGCAAGACTAGGTTTGGTGCAGGTTGCAAAAGAGATCGTGTCAGGTTTCTTTAAAGCAAAAGAAGTAAAGAATGATGTGAATAATAATAATAATAATAATAATAATAATAACAGCCGAAACTATGTTTTAGCATGTGATTATAAAGATCAAATGATGTCATGCGGATCCACTGAAAATACAATAAGGCGTATAATAAGCTTGATGAGAAACAGCGGTAGGTTTCAATTTGAAAATTAATTATTTTCTGATAAAAGAATCGCATTCATTCCTGAGGTATTTCAGACCTAGTAGTTTTGTTTACCAAAACAATTTTTTGCTCCTCAAGAGCAGGAAATGTTTCTGAGAATCGTTCCTTAATTTTGTTAAATTTTGCTTCTTTGCTACGGTCACCATTCATGAGCTTGTATAACTACACTTCGTCTAATTAATTCAACAGGACTAAATTTTGCAATTCCGTCTAATTCGTATAGTTCCAGCAATAATACAGAGTGGTCATTATAGTCATCCCTGGTTAGG
>JBEVTH010000071.1:3333-11537 GCA_041156085.1 Candidatus Nitrososphaera maunauluensis | reverse complement strand
GAAAGATTGAGTAAACCCCTGCTTAGTCGATTCACAGTTTTTGAAATTCCAGAATATACCTATGAGGAATTTGAAGCAATATCAGTGAGAATAATCAAAAAGAAGATACCTCAAAATATCATAGTGCAAATAGCTTCTTCAGTATGGAAATCAGGAAGTAAAGATGTAAGGGATTGTATAAAGATTTCAAAGTTAGCAACGGCAAAAGATACAGAAGAAGACATAAAGCGGCTTATATCCATCCATCAGAAATATCGCAAGACTACTAAAGAATACAATTGACAGCTATCATTATCAAGAAATGCAAGATTTTCAACGTACATAAAAATTATGCTTAGTAGTTATACAATCCTTGATAGTTACCTATAATGGCCTCTTCCTCCAAGCAAAGATTTATCTAGACAAATTCTTATTAATATCCTTTAAAGTATTTACTATATCTTTGAGATTGTTATTTACTTCCTCAAGTGTTGCTTTCATAGTTGGTATCCTATTATGCGCAGTGTAAAATATTTTCCCTAGTTGTGCAGTGATTAATGATTGTCTATAGCTATCAAAATCAATTGTAGGTCCATGATATTCTCCCATATCTGACACTTGATACATTAAGTTTAAAGATTGTTTGAAAAACCTTACATCATTTTTACTAACATAATAATGAAAAGATTCAATATTTTCACGTGAGCCGCTTACTATTACTTGTACACTTTTTTCATTTCGTTGATTAACAGCCCTTGCTTGAATATTGTATTCACCCGCAAGTTCAACTAACGAAAAACGTAGACCTACATCAAAAACGTTTTCTCCTCTGATATAAAAAATCCCCTCCACCATAACACTTGGTTTATCTTTCTTATTCTTGTTATTATTATATTCTATGGTAGTTTACTCAATAATTCCAATCATGATTCAAAGCATGGATGAATACTGTGAAGACGTATTGATTTCGGTTTTGTGTTTGAGGTTCTTGAGCAACTTGTCGTAAGGTCTTTAACTTGTATACTTTGATGCAAATAAATACATATTTAAATATACTACTAATAATAGCGATTTTCTATGTCTGGTCTTAATTTGGAAATAGAGGTAGAAACGACATCCAACTTAGTTAACAAAGTATACGAAAAGTTAGAAAATAACATCTCAATGCTTAGAAAAGTTATGGATAAACCTCTTACATTATGCGAAAAGATACTAATTGGACATCTTGATAAAAGTATGGATTTTAGATCATCTCACGCTTTACCCCCAGGTAACGGTTATGTTCTTCTGAATCCAGACCGAGTTGCATTGCAAGATGTTACAGGCCAAATGACCATTCTCCAATTTATGCAAACTAGCCTAAGACGAACCGCTGTGCCAACAACAGTTCACTGCGACCATTTAATACAAGCACGAGTCGAAGGTGAATCTGATACAAAAGCTGCCATTTATGAAAACAATGAGGTTTACAAGTTCTTAGAATCGGCGTCAAGAAAATACGGAATGGGATTTTGGAGACCAGGAGCAGGCATCATACATCAGGTAGTTCTTGAAAAATATGCTTTTCCGGGAGGATTGATGATAGGCACAGATTCCCATACACCGAATGCTGGCGGTCTGGGAATGCTTGCGATAGGAGTGGGCGGACTTGATGCAGCAGAAGTAATGTCTGGAATGTCTTGGGAATTATTGTATCCAAAACGTATTGGTGTATATATGACAGGAAAGTTGAATGGCTGGACCTCTCCAAAGGACATTATACTTTACTTAGCATCAAAGCTCACAGTTTCTGGAGCGACCAATGCAATAATTGAGTATTTTGGACCTGGAACGAGAACCATCAGCTGTACAGGGAAAGCAACCATCTCAAATATGGGTGCAGAAATTGGTGCCACGTGCTCAATATTTCCATATGACAAGAAAATGGAAAAATATCTTGAAGCTACGAGACGAAGAGAAATAGCTGATCTTGCAAGTAAACATGTTGATTTAATAACTCAAGATTTGGAAATAGAAAAAGAAATAGATGAAAATCGAGAGAATTCACTGAAGTATTTTGATCAACTTATCGAAATCAATCTTTCTGATCTGGAGCCGTATATTGTGGGTCCTCATACACCTGACCTGGCTAGACCAATTTCAAAGATGGCTGAAGATGTGAAGAAGAATAAATACATAGATAAAATTTCTGTTGCTCTTATTGGAAGTTGCACAAATTCGTCATATGAAGATATGTCACGCGCAGCAGATATAGCTAAACAGGCAGGAGAAAGAGGTATTAAAACTAAAGTACCATTGCAAGTTACCCCTGGTTCAGAAATGATCAGAGCAACGATTGAAAGAGATGGACAAATGCGATTACTCAAAGATATTGGTGCAAATGTACTTGCAAATGCATGTGGTCCCTGTATAGGACAGTGGAATAGACCCGAGTTAAAGAAAGGTGAGCCCAATACCATTGTTACATCTTATAACAGAAACTTCCCAGGACGAAATGATGGGAGAAGGGAAACGATGAATTTTATCGGTAGTCCTGAGCTAGTTATAGCTCTTGCACTTGGAGGAAGACTCTCGTTTAGCCCACTTAGTGATGAACTGACTGCAAGCGATGGTACAAAATACAAGCTTAATCCTCCGAAGATAGCTCCTGAAATTCCAGAAAATGGTTTCAAAGATCTCAAGGAGACATATGTCGCACCAGCTAGCGATCCCGACAGTGTAGAAGTAATAATTGATAGAGATAGCGAGAGGTTACAAAAACTACAACCATTCCCAAAATGGGACGGCAAAGATTTCGAGAGATTACCAGTATTAGCAAAAGCAAAAGGGAAATGTACTACGGATCATATTTCACCAGCCGGAGCATGGTTAATGTACAGAGGTCATCTGGACAAGATAAGTGACAATATGCTCCTCGGTGCAGTTAATGCCTACACAGGCGAAATTGGAAGAGGAAAAAATATCCTTAATCATAATATTGAATCGTTTCCTCATATAGCCAGAGAGTATAAAGAAAGAGGCATAGGATGGGTTATAATAGGAGAAAATAATTATGGAGAGGGGAGCAGTAGAGAACATGCTGCCATGACTCCTAGATACCTCGGATGCGCAGCAGTTATTGCAAGAAGCTTTGCAAGGATACATGAAACCAATCTTAAGAAACAAGGAATATTAGCATTGACATTTGCAGATCCATCAGATTATGACAAAGTCATGGAAGATGATAGGATCAGTATGATTGGGTTAAGCAATCTCAAGCCCGCGAAGCTTCTGAAATGTATCTTGCATCACGTCGATGGAAGAGAGGAAGAAATATCTTTGCGACACTCCTATAATGAATCTCAGCTGCGATGGTTCGGTGCAGGTTCAGCACTAAATATCTTACGTTCATAGAAGAGCTACCTGAGGGTAGCTTATACATTTTTAGAAAGAAAAACACTTGCGAAGCACAAGGAAGAAGTTAACCGTTTACAATAAATTTACTATCACCACATGACAGCATGATATCGCCATTATTGTTGATAGATGATTAAAGAGCGACTTCGAGTTTGCCAGTATGTTGACATCTTATTATTCATGATTTCTACCAACTACATTATTGAAAGCTGCTGCTTTACTGTTGATACAACAATTTTCATTTAGATTAGTCGATGAACACTGCCATCATGTGTCTTAACGAGTAGTATTCCATCGACATCAATGCCTGTAGCAATACCCTCAACAATTTCGTTTTGTTCCCTTACTTTAACCACTTTACCCAACGTGTCTGCTCTTTTTTCCCATTCATTCCTAATATTTTCTGGTCCTTCACTCTCTAATTTAAGATAATAATGTTCTAACTTCTCTAACAATATTTGCATCATCTCAGGAATGTCAACAGATTTGTTGTATAGTTCATTTTTTAATGATGTAACTCCAGTATATCTTGATAAATGATCAGAACTGTTACCGTCATTATTATTAACGATCGCCAAAGTAATTTTGGAAAAGTCTACATTTGCATTTATTCCGATGCCTATTACTGCGTAGTTAATTTTCTCACCTTCTGTACTTAAATTTACCAAAATCCCAGCAACTTTTTTGCCTTCAATAACTATATCATTGGGCCATTTTATTTTTGAATTCAAATTTGTTTTTTCCGTAATTGTGTCACTAACTGCAATGGCAGAAATAACGGGCAATAAAGTACTCTGAGCTGCGCTTATTTTTGGCATGAGTATCACGGACAACCAAATACCACCTACAGGTGAAAACCATTTTTTTTCAGTATGTCGTCCTCTTCCTTTCCTTTGCCGTTCTGCTATGATTACTGTACCATGCGAATTACCAATGTCGTCACCATATTCTTTTTTTTCCTTATCTTTTAATAAGAATAATTTCTTTTCAACCATAGAAATTGCGAAAGTTTGAGTGGAATCTATTTCATTGTAATAATAGATTTTTTTACCAATTGTAGTTGTATTTAGATGTCGTCTTAACTTCCATGGAATTGATGACTTGCTTCGGCAAACAATCATGTGATCGATATCTTTCTATAACCTCAGAGCACGATTATATTTTCAAAGCTTTATATTCTTATAGGTTTGACTCCTGGCTGACAAGGATTAGATTTGATCATACCTGCATATCAAAAGTTAATACTAAATAACTAGGCTATTTATTCCACCGTGGGGAATACCTGAATGTTCGGCGAGTGCTACATTTGACATCATTGACATTGTGGCAATGGCAACTGTTACCATTACTAGTAAAGGCAAACAATTCTTCTGTTAGCTCGGATTCAACATTGCTGAATATCGTCATTAGATGTGGCTTTTCAATTGCCAGCCGAGTAAGTTCGTTCGATTTATCATCCAAGTCACTTAGAACCTTTGTTTCTATATCTGTTGAGAGCTTTTGCATCTGCTTTCTTGAATAATAAAAAGACACAAGCAAAGTGGCAACTATTCCAATCGCTTCACCCATAACAAAATAGTCAACTAGGCCTAATTCAGCCATTCTCAAAAAGGACTAACAGGTTTGTAATAAACTGCATGGCAAGTAATTAGTCCTTTTCCAATAGTTAACAGTCTTACAGCAGCATTGGGATAGCAGAGAGCAACACCTCAAACCCTGCTAAAGCTTCAGTATTACTACTGCCAATGAAATGTCCAAGTCCATGGGTATAGATAGGTGTCTGGGAGCTATCCTAAACTACTTACCTATCTAACTATATTCACAAGTAGAGCAAGTGCTATTGTAAGTAGGTCAATGAATAGAAGTTAAACCCTCTGGCCATATCAACTGCAACTGCGATATCGTTTTTGCAGCTGCAGTTGCTAGGTTGGTTATCTTTTAGTAGGTGTTACTCGTGTTATGCTACGCCTTGATATTCTTCGCTTTGTTATTGTCGTTGTAGCCTTTGTTCTCTGCGTTTGGTAATTTATTGCAGACTGAAGATACTGTTTAAAAAACAGTTCATCTTTTCAACTGCAGGGTCTACATACTCCGGTCTGGTTTGTGCATGAAGGCTGCATTCTTATCTACTTCATGTTCTGGGCTCTGACACCAACTGGTACAAAAACCTTCTAGCAAATCGGTGGTTAGCATCCAAACCTTCTACTATTTGAATTTCAGTCAGCAGAGTTAACTAAACGAAATTTACTTGGTAGGCTTTACTACTGCTTTAAATCTTACATTTCCATTAGCTACTTTATCATATGCATTGCTAATTTCTTCTAATGGAGATATCTCAGTCATTACCTTCACTCTACCTTTTGCAACATAATCTAATGCTTCATACAGGTGTTCTCTATCATTTTGTGTGGAGCCTAAGATACGGATGCGCTTGAATAAGATCTCTGGAGGGACTGTTAGCGACTCAGTTGGCGAAACTCCCATTAATATTACACGTCCATCTGGCCTGAGACCTTTGATTGCATCTGCTGTTGCTTTATATGAGTTACTTGTAGCCAGTATCACGTCTGCTCCTCCTCCAGCTGCGCTACTAGCATCATGTTGACCTTTTTCTTTTAATAATGCATCCCCGTTTGTAACAACACTATCAGCTCCAAGTTTGTATGCTAACTCCTCTTTATCCTTTGAATGTGTGACAGCAATTGTTTCAAAGCCAGCAGCTTTGGAGTATTGGATTCCAAGGTGGCCTAGCGCCCCTATACCTACCACAGCAATTCGCTCATGTGGCTCTGGATCAGCCAACCTCAAACCACTATATACGGTATAGCCAGCACAGAATATAGGTGCAGCTTGATCATATGATAATCCATTTGGTATTAACTGAGTAGCATCAGCATATGCAACCATATACTCAGCGTGACCACCAGCAATATTGATGCCAGTTGCTATGTGGTTAGGACAAAATAATGATTTGCCACGTTGGCACCATTCACATCTACCGCAGGTTGATTGAAACCAAGGTACCCCTACCCTGTCGCCAACTTGCCGTTTAGTCACACCTTCACCTAATTCCACAATTTCTCCTGCAGGCTCATGTCCTATTGTATAAGGGAATTTCACTCCTAAGGCACCATGAGTAGCATGTACATCTGTATAGCATATACCGCTTGCATGCATTTTGATAAGTACCTGATTAACTCCAGGTCGAGGAGTTGCGACTTCTTTGACTTCCCACTTTCCATTTACTGATGGAACAACTGCAGCTAACATCTTAGATGAAGACAACAAATACTACTTGAAGAAAGTATGTATATATCAATTCCCATTGCCAGGTGGAAAAGATACAGTTTTTGTTTCAGCTGCATCAGGAGCGATAGGACTTTTGCAGACCATGCTTTTAACTATAAATACATAGGCAGAAATAATAATATTTCTTCTGAATTAAAAAAGGCCTGTCCAGAAGGAATTGATCTTTATTTTGATAACGTTGGTGGAAAACATCTAGCAAGCAACTTGAGATTATCTATTTTGTGGAAACCCCTCTTTCTGATTTAACATATTCTTTCCGGTTTGGTACCTATAAATGGCGTTTGATGTCCGTAGATCAATTATCATCTTTGAGGAAAGAGGTATTCTTAATGCTGTTATCTTAAAACGCTTTCCATCACTAGTTTTCTAAACTCCTTGTCTGAAGTATTTTTCCTTATCTCCATCAACTTAAAAGCATCATTTCCCACCAGATGCCTTAATTCTGGCGAATTTTCTGATTCAATTGCTCTTAAGATGGCTTTTGCTACTTCTGTTGGATGGGAACCCTTTTCAAATCTAGGCTTAAACCCCAAAATTCTTCTTTTTGTTATTTCTGCATACGGTGAATTAGGATCAGTAGCCGCCACCCTTTTTCCTATCTTTAGATTGTTATCGAAATTAGTTTTAATTACACCAGGTTCTATAAGTATGACCTTTATCCTAAATTGCTCTGTTTCATAAGCAATAGATTCAGATAATCCTTCTAAAGCAAATTTTGAACTGACATATGCAGAAGTAAGAGGAAAACCTATTCTGCCAGCTATAGAGCTTATATTTACTATTGTACCACATCTTTGTTTTCTCATTATTGGTAATACACCTTGTGTAACCCTGATAGCACCCAAAACGTTTGTTTCAAATTGCTCTTTGAATTCTTCAATTGATAGTTCTTCGAAAGGTCCTACTAATGCATATCCTGCATTATTAACTAATACATCAACTCTTTCTTGTTCGTTTGCTATCTTTTCAATTGCTTTTTTTACGGATTTATCATCAGTTACATTAAGACGCAATACTTCTAATGGCAATTCTTCTAGGCGTGCTAACTCGAGAATTGTCTTTGATTTGTCAAGATTACGCATAGTCGCATATGTATAAAATCCATTTCTAGCTAAAGCAAGCGATGTTTCAAATCCTATTCCAGATGAACTACCTGTTACTATTGCAATCCTTGTTTTATTTTTGTTAGTATTCATATCCTTTAGTCCTCTGAAATAATTTACAAAAATGGTATTCAGAAATTTTGTCTATTAATATATTTATTTCAACAATTCTGCTTATCATATGGTTATCATACATGGTATTAAGGATTACCTCATACATATGCAATGATCTTGAATTGTAGTATCATGTGTGATTGAAGGCTCCATTATGTGTCCAATCAATGTTAGAGGCGGTGAAAAGGCATGCTTACGTGTAGTTTTTATTGATTGATTTACGCCAGCACCTAACACATACACAATATCGTCCTTTAAGGTATGAATGATTGATCAGGCACTTAATGATGTTTCTAATATTTA
>JBEVTH010000071.1:0-3233 GCA_041156085.1 Candidatus Nitrososphaera maunauluensis | reverse complement strand
TATTATCTACTATACATATTACTCGCAAATTCGTGTTCAAATCACTAATTTACCAACCCAACACGTATAATGGATCTTGTTGTCGGAATCTTTTATTGGCCACTCTGTCGCAAAGTTTCATATGTTATGTCTTAAAGAGTCGATACTGAAAGCCATGAAAAATCTACCTACGATTTACTCATATACTGGCTCAGATGGAGCAGAGCATCTAGAGGATCCAAATCTAAAGGATGTAAATCATCTGGCTGAGACAATTCAAAAGGTTTGCAATCTAAATGTTGGTAACCTACCATCTGGTGAAGGCTTATCAAATGAGCAAGTGATTGAAGTTGTTGAACTAGTTGAAAAAGAATTGCTAAGGCAGCCTGCAGTAAAACCTGTTAAACGTGATATAATGATATCCGATCCCCTTGCAATAAGAGCAAAAGATGAGATTCAATTAATTGAAGAACTTCAAAAAATAGCAAAGGAAATTCTGAAAAAATATCCACAGATAGGTATTACTATCGAAGAAGCAATAATGAAGTCTCTTTTTATGTGGCATGGTTGTTTGAATATCGACAAGGAGTGTAGATTAAAGGATGCTCATGGTATTGAACCGCCAAATCGAATGCAAGTTCACGACTGGTTGGTTAATCAATCAAATTCAAATCCTTGGATAAGAAAGGGATTTACTTCAGCCAAATCTTTTCGACCAGAGCAGCGAATGGATAAAACTTATGACTGGATACCAAAAGATTCACCTTATTGGGAAGAATAATCTAGATTTCATTCAAGAATGTCTTCGATAAATTGACAGAACCTGCTTTTGAACACCACTTTATAACGCATTTTAGATTTGCTCAAAAATTATATTATTTATGGAACGGGATGGTTTATCTGATGTATATATCAGTCAAAGTTGCTGATTTGCATGATACTGTTATTAGTCTTTGATCAGCATTATAGTTAATGCATCTATTTTCTTTGCTAGTAGGGAATTGATGACTCTTGTTGCTTTGCTTTTACTCAGTCAAGTCAAGGTGCCCTAAAATTACTAGCGACAGCAATAAAGAATAGAGATTATCATATTACACAGTTTTTAAAATTTACTGAAATGATCGTGCAATCTCTCATTCCATGTTTCTTCTGTAAAGCCATGAACTTGTACATCATGTTCTTTTTGACATTTTGCAGTAGCCCTTCTTCAGTTTCACCGGGCAGACTGGCTCTCCTGCGTCTTTGCAGTTGATGCTTAGTGTCATATCTTCATTTTTTGCACTACCTGTCAATCATACAAATATCAACTATGTTTAAGACATTAACTCCCTTGAAGTGAGTAAGACTTATCTCCTACTATCAGAAATCGTAAGCGTTGGTGCTATAGACTTCGATGACAGTATTGGATCCAGACATTCTAAATCCTTTTGCCTTACTGGACCCCTCAATTGCAGCTTCATACAGTATTTTTGTAACAATTGCATCTATTTTTTTCTGTTCGATAATTTCAATGTATTTCTTTAGAACGTACAAGTTCTCTGGATTTGGATACCTGCTAGGATTACCCATAGGTTTTGCAGTTATAGCAATATCCTTCGTATTTGAGCACCTAAGTCTGATTTCTTATAATTATTCATATACCAATTCATTTTTGTATACTGCATTCTTTTGGATACAACTAACTCTTCAATCAGAAGGCTTAGCTTTAATAGCCTTATCATATATGCTCAAAAATCGTGCTAATGTTGTTAATGGTTGGAATGTTTCAAAACCCTTTCTTTCCCACAGCTCCGTAATGTCATCTTCCACCAGACTCAAAGATATTTTGATTACTATCTTGCCCATGGTTGTGATTTCTGTTCCTATAATGGTTACTATGTCTGCATTATTTGTTCAACCAATTCTTAATGATACGGAACTTAATGACTTGAGTATCTATACTAGAGTATTTAATATTGTGATACTTGGATATATTCTCAGAAATACTGTCGCATCTTTGGTGAAGGCTGCTAATATTAAATTGCTTTATGTCCCGGCTGTTTTTGGCTTACTTTGGCTTGAGCAGTATTCCTTAATAATTACTTATTTTGATAGTGATCTATCTGCATTCATTGGCTCAATATTAGCAAGGCTAGCTGGACTAACACTGTTTGTATATGCCATTCGTTATGCTATATCCAAATCGAGGATAAGTGGTGATATGAAGATTGAGACAAGAGAAGAGACATAAACTACAACTATTTTACGAAATACTTTGTGCTATTGAAGACGACATGATTAATAATAAAGTTACAAGACCAACGCATATACAACATACATCAAGGTTATCATACGATAAAATGATGAATCACTTCCTTGAGTTAGAACAAAAATGTATGATACAGCGTGACAATACTACGGGATTAATATGTATAACTAACAAAGGCAAGAAATTCATAGATCAATATAAAGAACTAATAATCCTAATTGAAAGCGCTGGTCTATAGAGCTAAGAAGAGTTTGAGACGGGTAGTTTGTATTGAAGGTAAGGAAGAAGAGACTGATGAGGACGGTAATTATCTATGCTAATCTATACTGATTCAAGTTCAGCTTTAACACGTAGGAGATATCCGCATAGGTAGTGTGTTTTTGAATAGTAAAGAGGATACTAGTCCTAATTTTGCAAGCCACGTTTCTATTCGTTACCATATGTCTACACCTGACACGTGTGTAAATTACCCTAAATCTTTATATAAAAAAACCTGATAACATATACTTCTATGTGTGGAGGCGCATCAATTACAGGCCTTTTTACAATGCTTCTAGGAATTGCAGCTATATTTGCTGTTGCAAACTTTGGTCCCAAATTACATGCAAACCGAGAGAAAATCTCGATAAACAAGAAAATAAAGACAACATTGCAGCGTTATGTAGTTTTCGCTATGCCATAACCAAGACAATAAATCACGATAGTAAGAGCTTAAGTTCTATGTTGTTACAACCTTCTAAGACATGAATGTAGAAAGCTCTATTGATAACTCATATATATATCACCGATTAAATAGATAATCCATTGAAAAAACCTTTTGTGGTAACTGTTCTTTCTATAGTAGCAATAACAGCAGCAAGCTCAATCAGCATATTGCAGGTATTTGCAGTTATGGGGGAACAACAAAAAGGGATAAGTGCCTATCCAATTTCATCTTTACAAAATGCTAATTCTTCTCCTAATTCTCTTCTATCTCTAAAAGCAATATTCAAACAGGTACAAAATT
>JBEVTH010000070.1:0-11727 GCA_041156085.1 Candidatus Nitrososphaera maunauluensis | reverse complement strand
ACATACTGTTGTTTGGCACTTACCATTAATGTCAGGTGCTGAACCATTAGAACATGGTTTGTGACTTGTTGGATCACCATTAAGATTATTAAGATTACTACTTGCAGAAGAGGTAGCATGTAGTGCTATACTCATATTGCTGGCTGCAGATACCAGAGAAAATGCAATTGTTATAACAAAAAGTATTGTTGTCACCTATTCCTAATTAAAAGCCTTGATTTTATTATTGTTTAGAAGTTAATATAGGAAGATTTTTTTGATGAGTGGTTTTGCAGGATAGATAGAAAGAGCCAGTTTGGTTTCCTTCCTCCGGGAATGGTTTGTGGTTTACCCTGGCTTTCCAAATCTATCTGATCTGTTACTCAATCTTTCAAACAGCTTGGTAAGTAAACATTTGAGTTTGCCAGTCCGGCATTTCGCATACTCAACTGCTAATGTCAAGTTTCTAGAACTAAGAAGAAATAGTGATCTATAACTGCTAGTAACCCTTTGGTTAGTTATTTGCAGATGTATTTAACTAAAAGGTAAACAAGATAATACTCTTTTGCATGGGATAGAGCGTGTATCTGTGCATTGTGAAACAATTAACCATGCTTCTTTTAATAAAGCATCCAGTCCATCCAGACTTTTTTCATGCTCCTCTGATAGCCGCTCGTCAATATATCTTTTGATATTATGCTTGGATAGTCTAAATCCCTACTAATGATAGACTCACTTATCCACGCTATCTCTGTTTGACTTTGACCTCGATGCTCACTGATAACGTTATTGAAAGGATACCATGTATGAGTAGAAGATCAACATATTTTTAGATCATGAGTATATTATTTTAGAAATTGGGCAGATATTGCAAAGCAGTGCTAATTGGGATATGCACTGTCATTTTGTCAGTGTCCTTATTATAGATACCATATATTGAACCAAGGTTAACCTGACGGTACTTCAAGTTAATCGATCCATTGGTTACAGTAACGTTTCTTGCAAGTAGCACTGGAAAATCCATTCTTGTAGTTGATTGGTCAATCCTTGATGGATTAACACGTATTTTTATATTTGAAGCATTAATATTAAAACCAAGGATTTTGTAATTTAAACTATTGATATTATAATCTGTAGATGTATATTTAGTAACAATATCTTGTTTTATTGTATCGTTTGGAAAGATTTGCTTTCCATCTAAATTAACGGTATATTCAAATTGTTTAGTAAGATCGCCAAACTGTTTTGCGAGATTTCCAAGGAGACTGTTGTCTGTGATGGTGAGTATATTATCATGAATGCCAAGGATATAACTGTTATTCATGTCTATTGTTTCTGCATATGCCTCTACTAACGATGAGAAAGTATGAATTGAAAACATAATAATAATTGATAGCAGCAATGCCAACATCATTGATGACAATAATCTAAAAATCTTTTTTTCTTGCATACTTAAGGTTTAACAATATAAGTTAAAACATTTGTCATTAAAAACACCCTGGGATTCCAAAAGAATCGACCAACAAGATGATGGGAAAAAACTATCGTTTATGATCTAGTATAGTTTTTTTATATTTTTGGATATCTTTCATATACACAAAAAAAATGAATGTACAAACCTATCTTCACTATATTAACAAACCATTCTATCTTATCTATAGCTGCTGCCATTCCTTCCGCCTTTAGCACTCTGTAGCGTCCGAAGACTTCTAAGATAGCGTTTATTTAGAAAATAGTATCGTACTACTCACCTTGGCCTTTCAACCCCATAAATTCACGAAAATATTTGCTCGCCTCGTTTTCTATTAAGCCTAGCTGTATTGATACCTCTACTCGCCTTTTTTAGAGTCTTAAGCTTGAATGGATCCATTACCATTGCTACCAAATTTCGTTACTACTACTTTCTGCTTATTACCTCATGCCATTGCGTCATAACAGAAATGGAAAAGAACCAATGTACTTGGAGGACTCTCTTGAAGTGAGGCATAGTTATCTACTTCTCTATACGATTAAAATAATCGTTATGAAACGTAGAACTGAAACAGAAATAATAGCTCTTATTTTAGAATCAATCAATGGCAATGGTAGAGCACCTCAAACAAGGATAATGTTTGAAGCATATCTATCATATGCACAGTTAAAAAGATATTTGTCACTTCTATTGCAAAAAGGCTTAATAGAATATCAAAAAGGAGGCGGACTCTTCACAATGACAGAAAAAGGTATGCATTTCTTACAAGTATGCAATCAATTTAACCAATTGCACATGAGTAACATGTTTGCACCTATAAAAAAATACAGGAGTGAAGGGGAAGAAGATACCTACCTTATTTGCCAACAAACAAGAGCAAATCATCAGTTGAAATGCGAAAAATGCCAGAAGCTGCTTTTAAACCTTAAAGAATCAAAACTTCATAAACTAGAATGCCATTCCTATTAAAAAAAAGCACCATACCACCATCTAGGTCAACTTGTAGTTTTGTTGATAACCTCTTTGTAAGTAATGCTGTTAAATCCACTCAAGAAGGCATAATCAGTATCATGGTGGAACAGAAAGAATGGCACTAGTTAATTGCTAGTTCTCCAAATATGATCATGACTGTAAGGAATTTCACTGGTATAATTATAGCAACGTTTGTTGTGGCAGCATCTCAAGTTATGCACTATGTTCTTATTCAGGCACTTGTTTTTGTACTACATTTATCATATAACGGAAAATGGATTGGCAGATGACGACGGCACCTAAATTATCCATTGCGTATTATACCATCGATGGTTTTATATCAGCATGGGTAATTTCTGGACTCCCTGTAGTGATAGACCTGATATAGGGTACACCAGCAGGTACATTCTTTGGTGTAGTTGGTACTTCCTTAGGTTTTACAAACTCAACTGCTGCTCGATACGATAGATTTGCTCTGCGTGTATTAACTGGATTGGCTGCTGGAAATATCTTTGGACAGATTGCATTGTATTGGCATAATTACACCCTATAATTCAAGACATGGGATGCAACAGGGATGATAGTTGGCATGGCATTATGGATTATTCTATTTGTACCTCTTGCAGCGTTTGGTATACAGCTAGATTGGATTCATATTCAAAATCAGCACCAAACCATATATTTACAATATAGCAAATCATTTCCAAGACCTCTATGTTGTCATTATCAGAGGTTCATTTGTATTTCATATCATATATGGTGCTCAATGAGGGGATTTAACTGAGGAAGAGTGGCAGAATTAAGGGTACTTGCAAAGCTAAAAACTACTGGTTCCAATAGTCTATCATAACTTTCATTTTCTCTTAGTTTGACAATCGACCAGCTTTCAGGTATCGATATTTTATAATGATAAAATTGTATTCTCGATGTGTCCAATTTCCTCGGTCAATAACCTCTCCATCAGACCTTTCTTGAGTTTTTGAGTTTGATCAATGATTTGGCCTGTTTTTGAATTAATTCATATATATTTTATATTCTATCATATTTTTCCTACTTACTTTTTTATCTCCTTTAAAACATCTTCCAAATAACGTTTCATTTCATCATATGACTCTTCCAATTGAGTTCTTCTTTTTACCTCTCTTCTTAGAATAATATTCCACTTTCTTAGTAAAATTAATAAAACTACAATAGCAATTGTACTAGCTGCTGCAAAAAGCGAAAACATCTTTACTTGTTGAACAGAAAGAACACTATTAATCATGGAATAGATCTGTGAGGTTGGTGTCACTACTTGGATAAAGTACGTTGGCATATCATTTATCAATATAGGATATTGAGTGGTTAATCTTTCACTATTGCCGTAATCATATACTGCTACACCAGGTTTTCCAGCTAACAAGCTGCGGGTTAAATCGCTTAGAATTTGATTGTGATGAATAAATTTCTGTGTATAGTCACCAAAGAAGTTTTGTCCTACAAGCGTTTCGCTTGCACCATTAGCTAACATAATACCGTTGTTGTCATAGGCTACCAAGAATTGTCTATTGATATCGTTAATGTTTCCATAGTTAGCAAAGAACTTTTCAGTGAGTATTGATGTTCCTATAATTCCTATGTATTTGTTTGTATCTCTGTTTATTATAGGAATTGTTATATAAACACTGTATAAACTCACTCTCTCAAATCCACCAGAGAATACGGGTTGTAGCGTCTTTTTCGTCTTTGCTACCCAATCTTGGAATGAGAAATCGGTGTTAAGAAGAGTATCGTATCCAGGTGGCGATAAGCTCGCCGTTACGATATTATCCTTATTCAAAACAAACAGCCTATCGATTACGTTGCTAAATTGGGTGTATTTTTCTTCTAATAGCTTTTTGGTTTTATTGCTGGAGAGCTGATCATCCTGTAAATACTTTGAGTTTACAAGCCCATCAAGCATACCAATAACCAATCTTAGATCTGATCCTATATGTTGAGAAATTTCCTTTGTAGATTCTATTTGACGCTGTTTTTGTTGTTCAAATATGCTATCTTTTAGATCATGCTCCATAATATTTTGAAAGTAAAATAATAAACTATTTGAGAAGATAATAATCGAAATTATAGAAATGATACCTATTTCTCTCTCTTTCCCACTAAAAATTTTCATAAGGATTTGCTTAGTTATTGCTTAGTCGTGTAACTATTTTAATTGTTTTTCTTGAAAAGGAATTATTACATTATTGATTTTAAATTATACAACTTTGGAAACAGGGGCAGACTAGAATCATTCATTGCAAGTTCATTCCAACGAGATACAGCACGAAAAATGTTATTCGTTTCTAAATCAATAATATGAGATTCAAAAGTATAATTTCTCCGTCTTTAGGATATCCCAACTTGTATCAAGCCTGGCTGGAGTTGAAAACAGAGATAGGGAATAACGCATAGTGAAAGAATAACCAACAAACCATAATATTTTATTTTATTAAAATGACTTCTAATCTTTGAGTATTCATCATGCATTAATACAAACTACTGGTTTAATCCAACTCTATCCATTATATATAATATATGTAATAGAAAGAGATAGACAACTATACAGGCTTTTTCCTTGTTCAGAAAGTTGGTAAACCTGAATTTTGACATAATCTTTTTTTGTCCATGTCGTAGTTTTGATCATCGGCAATAACGATATTTCTTACTTGGAATACATTAAATAACTTACCTACAACTTCACCACTCACATAGAATCCATAAGCCTTGTTCGTAGTAACAAGACTAGTATTGATAGATCATCAAAATTAGTAAACAGCAAAGATTGACCTAATTAATTCGGAAGGTGTTGTATCTGATAACGCTTCAATATCGGCATCAGGAAATAATGTATATTTCAGTTGCCGTATGACAAACCAATGACCAGTTATGAGAGGTAGTCATGATAGTGGTAAAACATTTGGAGAAATAATAATGCTTGTGGATTTTAATATTAAGAAAGAAAGAAAGCTGCTATACTATGCTGTCTACCAGCCTAAAACCTTTGCAGACTTTGCAGCAGCAGCATCTAATGCTTGCTTTGGATCCTTGATGCCATAGTAAACGTCTTCAATTGCTTCCCTCACATTCTCTGCTATTTGTGGATATTCAGATATACTGGGTCTAGCATGACCAGTTGAAATCATAGAGATCATTTTGTCATAGTAAGGGATTGTTTGATTCAGCTGAACTGATTGAGGACCAGAACCTAGATCCTTTTGTGTTGGAAGAAATCCATTTTGCTGCAACCATGGACTGATTATTTTGGGCTCTACCATTATCGTAAGTAGTTCCCATGCAAGGTCTTTGTTATTACCTGTCTGAGGAATAGCCAGTTCCCATCCACCCATCATAGTACTACTCTGATTATTTCCAGTCGGTACAGGAAACGCTGGTATAAAGCCCACTCTTTGAGGAAGACTTGTCCATTGATTTTTAGTGAACCACCCTGGCAGCCAAGATCCACTAATATATACTGCAACCTTCCGATCGACAAAAGGCTTATCTGTTAAACCTTTTATGGGTTTAATACCTGCCATAACCTGTTCTTTGATGAAATCCAATGCTTTAACACCTTCTGAGCTATTATATGCTGGAAACCAATAAGTACCCTTTGTTGGATGTCCATCCTTCTGTACAACGATATCTCCTCCAAGCATCCACAAGTAAGGATACCAGAGATCTGGAGAGTAGTTAGCACCATTAAGAACTGTACCCTGTATTCCTTGACCTTTTAGAGTGTTACTCAGCTTCTTGGAAGATGAAATATATCCGTCCCAGGTCCTGAGTGAATCAGGATTAACCTGTGCTTTATTCAATAAATCTTTCCAATACCATATGCCCCTTACATCAGTCCAGGCCCAAATACCATATATTCTACCTTTATACACACCACCAGCAAGGTTTATCGAATACCATTCAGGTATTTTTCCCCAGCCTTGGGCACGCTGTGTAATATCTGTCAGGTATCCTTTTTGAGCAAATTCTCCAAACCAGGTTTGATCTATTGAGATTATATCAACAGGAGTATGGTGAACAAATGCTGATAACATCCGTGCCCGGGTCTGATTGTAAGGAGATTGTATATAGTTTATTTTAATATCCATCTCAGGATGTCTTGCTCTTAGCTCCTGCATTGCAGGCTGAAATAAGCGTTCTTTTTGGTCTTCTGAAGGATTGCCTCCTGAATTATCTGTCAGCATTGCAGTAAGTGTGACTTGTTTTTTTTGCTGAGCAAGCGCTGTTAAAGTAATAAAACCGGTAGTAGTAGGAGTTATTATCAAAGCAAATGCAATCATAATTGAAATAATAAGATATGAAAATTTGATATTCTTGCTGAGCATTAGATGCAGTTGTGGATATCTACCTTAAAATATTTTTTGTTGAAAGTTACTCCTTTACCCAGAAACATATCTATCTAACTGATGAATTTCATTCTGTAGATATACTATTATACTATCATTTCTTTTTCTTGTTGCAAGTCGCAGTATATAATTAAGATGTATTTTTACATAACTTAGGTTTAAAGTTTTCTTTTCACTAACCTAAAACTAATGCGATTATAAATGTAGCCAATATTGACCCACCATCTGTATTAGATTAAAGATTAGAAGATAGGTTTTATGAAAATTGTTGATAAGTATGTTAAAACCTTAACTATTGCGATTAAGTATAGAATAATGAATTTCTGCTGGAAAAAGGAACCAAGATGGGAATGTAAAACATGCAGGAAGGTTTTTCAGTGTGAGTATAGACTAAGTTAGCACAAACTATTAGAACATAGACAGTATAAACTACCGCCGATAGGAGTTGGATAGATCCTAACCAATTCCTAACATCCTATATCATTTGGAAAATTACAATTGGCATATAATATTACTGTAATTTACAAAACTCTGTACATTGGATTTATCCATTCTATAAAAGCAGCATAGTTTAGAGAACGTTTATCATAAAGATAATCTGGAAGTACTTTAATGAATTTGAAATCATTTTTTAATTGAAAGGATATAACTGGATCTTTAATTTCTCCGTTTTCGACTTTCTTAACATATTGTTTGGCCGACATTATTTTTGCATAATTGTAGTAGTTATATAATCGTCCTCCAGATATTATTCTTCTTAAGTTTAGCCTTACAGATAGATCCTTTCTTATATTATACAACATTGTTGCAATGCCTTTACGGCGAAATTCTGGATGTGTAGAAATATCAGCACCATACAAAGTGTCTGCATTTGGATCGTGATTGATAAATAATCCTTGACCAGTAATATCATACCAACTGTGCTCTGCATAATCAGGTTTTAACGAAACCATTAGGCTGCTAGCTGAACCAACTATTCTCCCATTAACTTCAGCACAAAACTGACCTTCTGGAAATATGTATTGATGGCTTTGAAGGAAAGATGATGGCCATATCATACCATATGCCGCCATGTCTGGAAAAGATGCTTTTTGTAGATCGATTATTTTAGAAATGTCTTTTTTGGTTATATTTCTTATTATGATGTTGGCTATAGTAATCTCAGGTGAGAATTTAACTACCATAGCCCTTATTAATCATTAGTAAAAGTGTTGGGAGAATTGATCCTGATTCAGACAATACAGGAGGATCTGAATCTACAGCTATTTAGAAGACAAGTTGATAAAGATGTAAGAGAAAACTAATGGATCATCTGTTGAATAAGATCTAGAAGAGACGAGCGTTACATATCCTTGAATGAACAAACACTCAAAACTCGAATTTTATGAATTGATAGATGAAGATGGAAGTATTAAATTTAAACCAAATGAAATGGTCTTTGGAGAGGATAATTCACAGGTTGAAATGGATGTGTGATGTAGAAGATGAGACTAATCATTATCAATTCGTCTGTGAACTCTTCCATGACATATGGTCGTAGATTTTCATATGACTATCGGGTTGTCTGAAGGATCACTAAATGTGCAACAAGGCTATTGATATCTCTAATCTTTTTTCTTCTCTCCAACTTCTTGATTTTCGTGCGTATATAGCTGATTTAGTCGAGCGTAATAACCAAGAAAGATAAAGATAATGTTACTCTTTTTCGTCATTCTCCTCTAGTCCCCAACTTATAATATTGAAAGGTTTTATTTTTATAAACGGAGCCTCGCCTTCTTTCCATGGATCATTTCTGACCCATTCAAATTTCTTGTCAAATTTTTGATAGAGCTTTTTGAATTCTTCGCCTCTTTCAATAAAATGTGAAGTGCCCTGTATGACTACGGCTTTATTTTCAACTGATGAGTTGTAAATATCCACTGCTAATGCAATATTTTTGTTGTCTCTGAGGTTCTTATATTTCCTCGTATCATAATCTGTAGCAATGAAGAAGGAACTATTTTCATAAATATATGCGACAGGGACAATATGCGGGATATCATTGTATGAGGTAGCCACTCTACATACTTCGTTTTCTAAAAGGAAATTCTCCTCTTTTTTAGTAAACTTAACTTCTTTGTCTTTATTAATACAAGGAATCCTTTTATTTTTCATATAACTATCACCTTTACGGTTCTCATATATCGTGATAAAGATGCAAATGGGAAACACAGATAGCAGTTGAAATAACAGAGAATATTGGGAAGAGGTTTATAGTCTATTTGAGCATCCAATGCTTTCATGAATTACTTAATGTATTTAATATGATTTATCAATTATATATTTAAATGAGTACGGTGCTGGTTTTTGTTGCCTTTAATCGTCCATACAGAATAATGGATATATAGATATACGATATTTGTATTATTATATTACTACATTAATAATAGACATAAGGGTAAGTAATAATTTTAATGTTTGATTCTTAGACTGATTAATGTGTTACATCTTATGGCCCAACAATTTCTGAATGTAGACATGACATTCGTAATTTTAATATACATATTTAACAGAGAAAAGGTAAGACCTCCAAACTCAACTTTAGAAAGAATTCTTCATTTGGAAATGGTGGAAGTCAAAAAAAGGTATTTCATATTGTCTCTACTCTGTTAGTCGTTTAAACAAGAAGTGGAATATGATCACTGATATCTATCTGTAAGCTGTAAAGTCCGTCAGATTTTTATTAATTAATGATCGTTAAATGAAGTCCTGATTTTTTAAAATACATATTATTCATCATCCATTCCTAGAGTAGCAAATGAATTTGTAATTAATACTGTAATCCATGTTGCAATTGTTGATATAAAAGACGATGTCATGTGTAACAAAATAATATAATCCAATCTTTCATCGCGCCCCGGACATATATATTAAGCCGTCCTTCCTAGACAAAGATGGATAGAAGAACAGACTCATAGATAGAGATGGAGGACATGAAGTAACTGACGGATCCTTATTTTTGTTGGAATTTGAGTCTAAATAGTCATGTTGATTTCCACACGAAACCAGTCATATCCTGTCATATTAGTTTACATATACACATAGAACGTTATCAAATATCACTAAAGTTGGAACAACATTTGAAAACAGCGAGGTATCGTAACATCGCGCTTAACCCACGAGTCTATAACTAATTGAAAAGCCATGGGAAGTTTGGGACGTCTAACCAGGAGAATAATGCCATATGGCAGCGTTATCTACAGTTTCAGATTATAATAGTGATTTATGATCAATGTTGACACTTTAACTTTAACCATACGACCATTAGGTTTACAGAGGTTCTTCTTAATAAATTAGCTAAAGAGATGCTTAGCACCTTGGACTATATACTGCACTGCGATTGCAGCAACCAAAACTGCGAATATCCTTGTAAATATCATAGAACCACGCCTTCCAAGCACCTTGTAAATGGGATTGACTAATCGTAGAACCATATAAGTAATGATAATCACAATTGAAATAGATAACATTGTCACTATCAATCCTGCAGTTTGAAATGAAATCATTACTGAAGTAATTGCTCCAGGACCTGCAAGCAAAGGAAAGGCCAGTGGAACTACTCCTGACTCACCTGCTCCTTCTTTTCCTGTTCCTGTTCCAATACCAAATCTCCATACACCATGAGTGAGCAATTCAATTGATACGATAAACAATAACACTCCTCCTGCAACCATGAAGCTGTAAATAGTTATTCCAAAAATAGCAAGTATCTGGGAACCAGCTACTGCAAATACAAGGAGCAATGCAGCTGCTGTAACTATCGCAGTTTTTGAAACTGCCTTTCGTTCATCCTTTTCCATATTTTGAGTTAGTGCGATAAATAGAGGCACATTGCCTATAGGATCAATCACTACAAAGAGAGCGACTGTTGATTTAACCAAGTTTTCAAAAAAATCAGACGGAATTATAAATCCTGGCAATGACAATGATGGAAATGACGATAATATTGATACTAGTAATAATTGAACTTCAAACATGGCAATAATTCCTAAAATGGTCTTTATTTATAGATTAACCTAGAGCAACAACTTGAAATCGAAATCCATTTCAGCCTTCCGTCCATTTATGAGGAATTAAAAAATCATTTAGGACTTGTAAGATAGTCTGGTAAGCCTCTTTCAGAAGGAGGTGTCTGAAGCAATTTTGGATCAGTTATAAGTGGCCTGTATGGTAAGTGATATTGCTGTCTTAATGTTTGCTGCTGTTGCGCTAAAGTCTGAGATGAAAATGATGATCCAATATATCCAAACCAAATATAGATGATTATCACAGCAGCAAGAGATAGTCCCATGGTTAGTATTGCCCAAGCAACAGGAGTAAGGTTTTGATATCCTTGGTGATCTTGATCCTTTTTATCATGATGTGGAGGATGAGGAGGACATTGCTATATCAAATATAATATGCCATTTTCGTTTTAAAAATATTTGGATTTAAAGTTAATTTGACTTTCTAATTATAGCATACTCGCATATTTGATTAGTTTTGAATGACTATAATCAATTCATTCATTTGATTATATACACTCAGGAAATGCCTTCCCTTCTCTGTTATCATAAACAGTGGAGAATCTCGTTCATTCTTCTTCTTTTGTTGTTGATGTTGTGATATCAAACCATTATCAAGTAGATATAAGAGGTATTCATTTAACTGAATAAAAGTAAAGCCTCTGTTGTTACAGTTACATTACTCCCCCTCCCTCTGTGGGTAGTTGGAGTTGTATACATATGATCTTATATATATGACAGCCTCCCTCCCTCTGTGACTAGTGTTCCAATGTTTTTTAATAATAACCCAACTTTGCTAGTTGTTCCCTAAAATGGTTTGTCGTAATATATGTCAGACAATACATACAAAAATAGAAGTAGGACAAGAAATGTATTTTGC
>JBEVTH010000069.1:0-11789 GCA_041156085.1 Candidatus Nitrososphaera maunauluensis | reverse complement strand
TCTTTTCAAAGATTTCCATAACAAAGAATTGTGTCTTAAGTGAACAGGGCCTTCAGTGATTATATTCTTATTTTTATAGTAGAAGAGTCTTTTTGCGATTCTGATGGAACTACTTCCATCCTTAACTGCGGTCCCTTCGCTTCTCTCCTTGAGCATATAGAAGAGTTTTTTCCGTTTTTAGTGGGTCTGACAAATTCAAAATTAAACCTGTTAACGGTATCTTCTACCATGAGTTTTAGCTTATGATCTCTATTTAAATTTTCAATCTTCAGAACATATTTTTGAAGGCTTTCAATTTCAAGTACCTTGCCGATGGGAGCACTTTCATCATATAGTTGACGGCTATACGTGATATACACCAAGCATATAGCCAAGTCAATAATGAGGCTATCTTTAAATAGAAACATTACAATGGGTTTTACCCCAATAGGTAGGTTAAAGCAATAGGATAGTAAAAAATTTTAATGGAAAAAGATAATCTCAGAGATATAGATAGGACTCACATAATGGAAATGCTTATTCAGGGTAAGTTTGGAGACCACAATTTAATTTTATACACCGATATTACAATTCTTGCATATATCTATACAAATTATAGCATTAGATCATTAGAATCCTTAAATGAAATAGTTCTTATTTTACCACATTATCAGTCAGCCGAAGATGTCCATAGCAACTTGAAAAGTAGCGGTATCGATGTAGACAAATGCAAAAGAGAAGGTTCAATCATAGTGGTAGAATCAAAAAAAGGATACTATAGCTTGACAGATGAGTTTGTTGGAGTAATGATCATGACTAAAATGTTACTTCGACGTGCAAACAAACTAGGAAAGACAGGTGTAACTGTAATTTCTGATATGGGTTTGTTCTTTCATCTAAATAAAATAGAAGATTTAATTAAATATGAAACAGAGATATCTTCGTCAATATATGATAAGAAGGTAAAAGTATTGTGTAGTTATAAGAAAACTGATATTGAAGGACTAAGCGAATACCAGAAAAAAGATTTACTCAACCATCACAATAAAATCATCTTTACATAAATGAATAGTACGATCGAGATGATGGAATTCTGCTAAAATTGGCATATGCCTTCCGTTAGCTTTCTCAAAGATGACGATTTATGGTAAAACTCGAGTTGTCAATGCACCTAAGAAGAAGTAATAACCTACAAAGCAAACAAGTTTCATCCAAGTTCATAATAATGAATATGTAGTATAAAATGCCACTATTTTTCTGAAAGATTAATAGATCTTTGCCTCAAATTGAAAAAAACTTCCTTAATTTCAAAGCCCACTTTTCCTTTATATATAATTTGATACGTTCTAGAAACTGATTTAGTTTTTAAGCTATATCCTATTCTAAGAATTTTTCTGAATGTCTCCAATTCAGAAGTTGTAATAATGCTCCCTATGCCTACATCCTTTCGTCTTATCCGGCTTACTATTTCCTGAGGTAAATTAGAAGGAATAATATTTGATCTTGCGTATACTAGCTTTTCACCTGTTTTTTTGTTAATAATGTTTACATCTCGTTCAATTGATTCATTCCTTTCATTTTGTTTCAAAATTTTTACCACTATTTCAGAGTTTGTTAGTATACTCAAGACTTGTTCTACATTTCCAGTTTCGACTAGAAGGACCTTTTCAAATAAATGGAATTTAACATTCAATTTATTTTCAAGTTCAGAAATTATTTCTAAAATATGACTTCCAAAATCATCTATTTTGATAGAGACAACAACCATCTGATCTAAATTAATACCTCAAACATTAAAAAAAATGACGATCCAGTAAGAGCCTACAAACAACTGATATAGTAGCAAATACTATAGTTCCTAGACTAATTGTTTTAAGATAGGTTTCCAATCTTTTCACATGATATTCATCATGTACAACTCTTTTTTTCAATTCTTTATAAGGTCTAGATATTTTAATTTCTACATAGCTAATAATGCCTGCGATAACAGATAAAGCTAATGGCATAATTCCAATTGAATTTGTTTGCATTATAAATCCTGCCAATGCTGGCAATATACCCCAAGAGATCGAAAACCATAAATCATTATGAAAATAGCCATTGAATAGTTCGAAGTTATAAGTAAAAACAAAAAATCCTTCTAGAATGGCCACTATCCAAAGTAACGGTACGTATAATACCATATAGTAAATTCCTACAGAATATGCGGCCATGAGACCCGATATTATTAATAGCCATAGCTGTTTTTTATTAAAATACTCCCCCCAAGGCTTGACCTTCCGCGAACCCAAGCTATCAGCTGCATGTGCGGATACTCCAAGAGCTAATGCGTAGATAAGAGAAAGCGCTCCAATTCGATCCCATAATATGTTAGGAGATAGCATGGATCCCATTATTGTAAAGGATATGGACATCCCAGTATAAGGAATAAACAGTAACCCAATAAAAATCCGAAATCTAAGAGGCCCAAATTTTGGTACAAACCATTCATTTAAGCGGGTATCTTCATTCATGGTTTTTTCGCAGAGATGATTGCAGCAGTCTCAAATGTATAGTACTTGCAAGATATATTTTTAAATCCTCTCTCCTCTAGCAACTCCATCATCTGTTCAACCCAGGCACTAGTCCTCACTACTTGATCTAGCTCATTAAATACAATCCGCCATGATTTGACCAGATAACCTATCATTTGCAGAATCACGAAATAGGCATTCCAAAACCTCTGCGTCAAAATATTTTTTGGATAAGTAAAATCATGAAAAACTATGATACCGTCATGGTTTAGAATACGCCAACATTCAGCTACAACTCTTTTGACATCAACATATTTTGCGAGGTATGATGATGCTATAAAATCAAAACATTCGCTCTTATAAGGCAATACTTCTGCCGTTCCGTTGGTAAGGAATAATTTTTTTCTTTTCTTTTTTGCTATTTGTAAGTAATCAAATACTAAATCTAAACCAGTTACCTTCCTCATCATAATGTTATCTATAAGCATTGAAGAAAGTATTCCTGTTCCGCAACCAAGATCAAGAACAGAACCTCGTTTATCAATAACTTTCAGAATCTGATTCTTCCAAAAATAATCTCGGCCAAATGTAGTAGAGTGTACTACAGAATCATAACTAGAAGCATTTTCAGAGCTAAAGAATTTTTTTGCGTTTCTATATCCTGCGTGTACCTCCAACATCATTAATTTGCAATACATCTTATTATACATTGAAAAATGTAGTTCTGTTGACTCATTAGGTGTTTAAATAAGTTGTTGGAAAACTGTTGTTAATTGTTCATTAAGACCAGATACACCAAAATCTCATTATTTTCTCTTGTTTTTGCTCTTGTTCTTTCTTATATTTCCACCATCTGATTACAGGAATTATCAACGTCAAGCCACCTGCTAATTGTGTTGTGAATTCAGATAAATTAATCCCTAAAATCTTCCAAATAATAACGACAATAATGATAGTTCCACGTACGAAAGCTGAATAATATGACATCGATTCTTAGCTTTAGAAGCTCATTTTACTTCTTTAGAATAGAAGGCAAATATTGTTCCACATTGATTGTTGAACTTGAATAAGTTATGGCACCTCTTTAGGAATCAGCTGAGTTTCGCTTTCCATATACCCATGACACTTAGAACAACCTCTAATCATGATCTCATGACAAAACTGAATGAGAACAATGACGGGTATTGAGAAAGATAAAAAATGTAAAAGGCTAAACTTTGAGATTCGAATTTCAACATCTGCGATTAAGAAGTTGTCTTATAAAGCCTCTTACCTTGCGTAAGAAGGCTTTGATATTTGGTTGGAAAAACAACAATGATGTTGTCAATGCTTGGTGGAGTTTGAACAAGGGAATCGAATCGACATATTATGATAGAGTCCCCCCTCCATTGATGACAAACATATACAAGAGTTGATTGACTACTAGAGGATTTAGTAGGTAGGAGAAATCAGGTCGATAAAGAAGATTTGAAATGACACACTAAAACATAGTAAAATGTGCCAGTTGCAAGTCACCTCTCATCCAAGAGGAATTACCAGAACCAAAATTTATACTTGTATTAAACCATGTTTTCATAGTTGTATTTTGTCAATTGGCAAAAAGATATATCAATCGAAGAATTAAACGGACAGAAAGTCGTTGTTAAACGAAATAAATCGACTAAGGACTTTCATGAATATCTCCTAATATCAGTGTATACACTAATTTCAATCCTTTTGGTACATCCATCTTCTCCACCACTAGTTGGAGATATGACAATAAATAACGAAGGTTACAACATGAGAAGAAATTTAGGACAGTTAGGAATCCCTACACCAAGGCTAATATCAATTTCAGATACAGTACTTATTGAAGAATACGTAGAAGGTGGAGATCTTTACAAAGCATTTTCTGAAGACAATGACACTATACTATTAGCTTTCCAGGCAGGAGCCTTGACTGGTAAATTACATAAGGCAGGCTATGTATTTATAGATAATAAATCACAGAATTATCTCGTAAAGTCACATAACTTAGTTGTCAGAACAGATTTAGGATTTATGCAAAAAAAAGATTCAATATTTTCCAGAAGTATGGACATTGGTTCATTCTTAGCAAGCGTTATTGATTTTGAAAGCTTTCAATATAAAGTAATTGAAAAGGCCTTTTTTCAGGGATACAGATCAGAAATGAAGCAATATTTTCCATACCTGTCTATTATTTTACGCAATATTCTTTCTCTAGGTTTTGCTTCGAATCAGATCGCAATGTTTCGAAATATGTTTGTAGATTCTACAAAGGAACATGAATCCAAGGAAGGAGATTCATCGTTATAATATTGCATTGGATACGTAGAAATCCGTATTTCTAAAAATCTGCCATCGTTGGCAATCAAGTTCAAAACGAATCATTTCTTGATATAAGAATTATCAAAAAATATTCAAAAGAAACTAAATCCATTCAATATATAGGCTTATTATATTACTCATGCATCTAATCATGTGTTTTGTTTGAATTATCGAATTATAGGTGTTTTCTTATCAAAGCCTCCTGAACCAAACTTACAATAGAAGCATTGATCAGACTGCATATATGGTATTTTTTGAACTACAACTGCACCAATTTTAAGTGCAATTTTCGTCATTAGCCGATACTTCAAGGGCATTGATGGAATTACTTCATCAAAATAAACACTATAATGATCTGGACATAGTTTGAGTGTGACCTGAGTTTTTTGCCTATGTTCTGGACTAATTTCTCTTTTATTGTTGCTCATAGCCTTTGCTATATTGATCTGTTCACGAATATACTCATGTTTTGGACATGGGCAATCTTTTCCTAGAGGATGCCTGTAGGCTGGAACATTCTTCCAATTAAAGTCTGGAAACTCTTTCTCAAAATCGTCCATATAACGGTCAATATATCTACAATGTCATATCATATAAAGATGTAGGAAAGCTCACAGTAGTCAAAAGTACCTCTGTACTACTCGCAAGACCACTTTTGAATACGAAAAAATATATTTTCGGTTCTCCAACAAACCATAATCGACGTGGGACGGGAACAACATAGTAATGGAAGCAGCAGTACAGCAACTACTACAACAACTGCGGCAAGAAATAATAATAACGCGGCAACTCAAAACCGGAATTCAATAGATTCTAATCTAAAGACTTTAATAGAGTTCAAAAAAGCTCTTCTAGAAGAGCAAAAAAACGGAGATCAAAGGATCCAAGACCTTAATAACAAGATTGAATCTACAAAGATGCAGATAGATGGAGAGAGAACTCAATTAGAGGATTTGCGTGTTAAATTAAAGCAAATTAATGAGCAAAAGGATGAAGAGTATGCTAAATTTATTGAGCTTAAGAAGACCCTTATTGATGCTAAAAATCAGATGAAGACTGTCGATGATAAAGCAGGATCAACATCAAAATCGCGTAGGGAAAGATTCGATATTGTAAATCTGACTAAGACTCTAGAACATATTGAGCATGACATTCAGACAAAGAAATTATCAAAAGATGAAGAGCGTAAATTGGTTGCTAGATCGAAAGAAATTGCTACAAAGCTACACACACTAAAAATCATGCATAAGAAAGAAGATCACTATAGAGGTATTTCAACTCGCTATGAGACACTGAAAACGAAAATGAATAGCATTTTCGACCAAAAATCGGAATTTGGCAATAAAATTGGTAAATTAAAGGCCAGTCTTGATACACTATTAAACTTGCGTGAGAGTCTATACGAGGAAAGAAGAAAAGAAATTCATGGAATAAGGGAAATCGGAGCAAAATTAGAAATGGTAGAGACCCAGCTGAACGCAATTGAATTTAGAAAGTCACGAATGCAATACATTGAACATAGGCAAAGAAAACAGAAAGAAGGCGAGGAAAGACGTGCATCAAGGTATGGAGCGACACAAGAGAGAACAAAACGTAATAAAGAGAATCAAGAAAGATGGAATATGTTGAAGGAAGTTGCATTGAAAAAGATGTCAAATGGTGAAAAATTAACCTTTGATGAGATGAGGCTTATATTTGGAGATAGCGGTTCACAGGAATGATTAAACAGCAGATAGGCCTTTTCTAAATAGACAAATTTTCGGTAGAACACAGTGATAATATTAACATGATGAATATGTAACTGTTTTTAAGATAAAACAATATATCATCATGCATAAGGATTTGAACAAGTGAAATAATTTTAAATGTAATTCTACTTTCATATATAGTTGATAAGAATCTCTGACCAGGTTGGTGAGCAATTAGTTAGACTAGCAAGAAGAGCAGTCAATAAATATCTTAATGAATCAGTTATTATTGACTGTGGCAATTTAGACCAGATCTCCCAAGAAGCAGGAGTATTTGTTACTTTGAACTATTTGAGCAAAAACAATGAAGAACACCTAAGGGGCTGTATAGGTTTTCCTCTTCCTGAAAAAAACTTGTATCAATCATTAATTGAAGCTGCTATAGGAGCAGCTACACAAGATCCCAGATTCCCACCAGTTAATATAGAAGAACTTACAAACATAATTTTTGAAGTTAGTGTTCTTTCATCACCACAGAAGATTGAAGTACGAAATACTAATGACTATAAAAATCATATCAAGATTGGTAGAGATGGGTTGATCTTAAAATGGAAGAATGGATCAGGACTACTTCTTCCTCAAGTTGCGGTGGAACTAAATTGGGATGTGGATGAATATCTCGCAAATATTTGCTATAAAGCAGGTGCTCCACTTGATATATTGCTTATGCCAGACTCATATCTATACAAGTTTGAGGCAATTGTCTATAAGGAATCAGAACCCAACGGGAAAATATTGAAAGTTAGTCCTTAGCAATATATAGCGTATAGTAATATCTTAGAATCACTATTCTTGACTCTTATAGTTATCACAATGAGTGAATTCATACGAAGGAGAAAAAGTATCATTGCCCTGACGGACATCTCTTGCCATATAAATAAGATTTAGTAGCATTCTATATTCAATATGGTTGATTGTATACAGAAGATGAAGATCTGTATTCACACATTGACTTATATCTAATGGCATAAACTCTGCGATATATCACAATGCATTAGTCATCTATGCTACAACATGGTTGACTTAGAATCTATTTATTAACCTATTACATATTATAGAATTAGTTTTCTAAATATATTCAACAGGGTTGGTTGACACGCAGCAAAAAGAGCACACGCACTAATGATCTAAAATGTCATAAGATTTTCACTGCTCAATTAGCGTGCAGAACTACACCAAGTCGTACTCAAGTGCAAGAATGAATTTTATGAACGACAACTTTGTCTTCAGATCCATCTGAGAATCAGTATTTTTTGTTATTGTTATTATTTGCCGAATTTAAGCTGTTTTTTAGCTACTGGTATAAATAATACTCTTGCTTCCTGAGCCATTTTATTTCCTCTCGTACTCTGAGCTTTGCTTCGTATTTTAGATTTCTTGGCCTTGTTCTTGGTCTGTATCCACAACAAGGACACCATAATCCATCCCATTTTATGAACACTTCACATATCTGACAGCGTTTTTGTCCACTGACATAGCGACCAGATCTGCCAGGTTTTTGTGCTTTATGACGTATACATATACTTTACAAGTCATAAACTATCACCTACATTAAATATGCTAAGTTTAATATCTAAACCTCGTTATGAAGGTTAAGATAACGGCAATATGTTGATATTGCCTAACAAGGCACCACTTTTTCCTTTTATATTATAATAATATATTATTATCTAATTTCATCTCTACATCTTACATTGGAATGTGCCAAATAGTTAATATTATATTCTTATAAAGGATAAAAATTGATGGAAGAACGCAACTTCCTTCGTGAATAAGCTTGACAGCTCTATCGGCTAGTAAAGCTGTAAGGTTCGCGGCTGTAATTGACAACAATGCAAAACTAATTGTCGGCGAATATCGAAATTCAACTTCAAGATCAATTTACAAAATTGGTGATTGTTGTTTGCTAAGTCATCTTTTTTACTTAGATTACTTGATGCCCCTAACAAAAAGAGAAAGAAGCATGTTTGGCTTGGAGTATCGCTATAGAGTCAAAGAAGATGTTCATTTTGACTTAACTCAAATCAACGAAAATGTGAAAATAGATAACTCCGCTGACTAAAAGCAAAGACAAATACCTCTCTATATTAAGATTCCTCAGAATCTCACTAGGAAATAATTGTCACTCTGAGTAATAGTATTTGAAAGCCCGTTTGCTTTAACATTGTTACCTAATGTAGTGATTCTATGATCCTTGTGGTGATTGTAGTAGAACTCATGCATGCATATACATCGCTCGCATGTTCTTCTTCATTATTGTCTCTGAATAAGTATCATCATAATACATTTCAGGCTATGATGAAATAACAAAAGAGATATTGTAGGGTGAGGCAGATAATAACAACAATAACAACAATAACAATTCATCGCCCATTTGATTTGAAGACACAAATCCAGAAATATAAAAATACGACATATGCTACTATTACAAATACAATACCTCGCTAGGTAGTACAAATACAATACTTCAGGGAGATAATTATTTGTATATTTCATTATAAGTTAAGGGAAGAGACTTAGTTTAAAATCAATACATTGAGGCATTGTTTTTTCTAAATGAACTGATCTATTATTGGAAACTAAAGGCAATGGACTCTCTGTAAGGTAATGGTTCCAAGGCAGAACTGCCAATAGAATAGCATACCAAGATTCTCGATACGTTAAATTAATCTGAGCGATCACCGTAGTTAGAGATCCTGTAAATAAGAATCACTGACGATATAGTGGTTTTTAGAATTATTGCATATGATGATAGGCAGATAAATCCACTCTAATTAGCAATATATAATCAAACCTATTACAACATTCTAAATTGGCGAAAGCCTACTTTACACCTTATGGAGTTGGTCTAGGACATGCAAGTCGACTAATCATGATAGCAAGTAGGCTTCAAATGACAGGTGTAGTTATTAGATTTTCTTCGTTTGGAGAAGCTGCAACTTATATTTCGATGCAAGGATATGACTGTATAGCTGTACCGCCTGTTGAGTTTGCCTGGAATATGGAAGGAGAATTTTCAATAAAATATAGTATCGCAAATATTCCCAATTGGTTTACAAATTTTTCAAGGCAGATCAACAAAGAGGCTCGTAGTATGGCAGAGTATAAACCAGATATCATAGTTTCAGATTCAAGGTTATCTTCACTTATTACAGCTAGATTTTTTGGGATACCATCTGTGGTAATTCTAAATCAGGTGAAACTCTTACTTTCTCCACGACTACGAGAATTTAGGATCGCTAGACTTTTTGAAAAGATAACTGGTGAAATTCTTGGTGTCATGTGGACTACAGCAGACAAAATTTTAGTACCAGATCTACCTCCCCCGTATACAATAGCAAGTCATAACGTTTGGGATACGAGCTCAGTGGTTGGCAAATTAGAATATGTTGGCTTTACTGCACCAAAATTATGTGTGACCCAGGAACAGATCAATAGAGTGGCAAATTATCTTGGCTTAAATAGAGATAGACCAATCGTATTTATACACATCAGTGGTCCAATAGAAACTCGAACTCCAATTATCCGTACAATAGTGGAAGCATGTAAATCTCTTCGTCATGAAATTCAGTACGTAATTTCTGCAGGAAAACCGAAAGGAAACCTTGAACCTAAAAAACTTTCAGGATCAGGATGGTACTATGAATGGTGTCCTGTACGAGATGAAATATTTGCGATGAGTAATTTAATATTATTACGTGGGGGGCATGTAGCCATCTCACAGGCTATTCAATTTGGTAAACCCATTATTACCATACCTATAGAAAATCATGGTGAACAATTAGGTAATTCTGAAAAAATTGTTAAAATTGGCTTGGGTCTTATGCTAAAAACAAAACAACTCAAAGCAAATCAAATTACTGATGCAATCCATCAGATACTTGACAACCCTAGATATCAAAAAAAGGCGACCGAATTGATGAAACTAACCGAAAAACTAGATGGAATCAATAATATCGTGAAGATAATTCGGTCCTACCTTTAATGAAATAGTTTTCATGTTCTTAACTGCAGTTTTCGATAACATATCGATCTTTCTCTCATACTTTCTATATTCGTGTTTTTTAAACATTATCATATCATTATTGATCGAGTCATCAATGAAGGGTATTTTATCTTCTAATCCCATACTCTTCGCATCGTGATATATACCATCAGTTAAAAGCATCAAAGGCATCCAAGGAATTTTTCCTAATGATACAATTTTTTTCAGAGTTGATTCTACAAACCATGGAGGATGAATTGCTGCACTTAATGGAATAACTAATCCGCCCTTTCCAGGTAAAAGAGTTAGGATTCTAGCAACTATGCCTTCTTGTAGTATGAGCTTCAGATGATGATTATACTTATCAGGAAGATCAATATGTATCAGTCGAATTTTATATTTCTTAACGCTCATTCTAGGCACTATACGACCAAATAACTTTGCATTTTTTTTAAGATCATCTTCATTTGTATACATGATCAAAAAATCAGGTATAAAGCCACTTTTTACGGCCAGCATACAAGATAAAGAAGATAGAAAATTATGAATGCCACACACCAATTTCTCTTTTTGGGAACCGGAGGGTATACCTCCAAGAGCTGTATCTACCTGAAGACAAACATATGCTGAATGTCTACCAATATATGATAGAATTATTTTATTCGCTTCATATTCATTTTTTGCTGGCTTTGAGGCCATAGAAGATAGCTCTGCTACGAGAATGCCTGACGATGCAAACTCTATGTCTCTTCCAATATAGCCTATTTTCGCCTTGCTGCTTGCCTGGACCCTTATAAAAAATTTCTCTTCTGGCAATATTATCTGCTTCCCTGTTTTAACAATCGTAGTTACGACATCAGTAAATCTATTTGGGATGCATCTTGCAATAGCAACTTTATCTATGCCAAACATTTCGACAGTTATAGATGCTGCTTCTACAACATCTGCAACCTCAAATGCAATACACGCTTCTTCAATTGTAATTTTATTGACTTGAATGCTGCTTAAGAGAAGCTTTTTCTTAATAACAGCTTTTAGTTTGGTTTTTCTGTTTACTGAGAGAGATGATGGGAAGATTAGTAATACATTCTTCAAGCAATTCTTATTCAAACTTGTATTAATTATAGCTGACGTTTTTCATAAAGCACGAGGTTTCGATTGGAAAATGACAGTATAACAAATTGAAGATCGTAGCAATCTCCTATATAGCCTCCTCTTATCAATACTCTAATCCTT
>JBEVTH010000068.1:0-11837 GCA_041156085.1 Candidatus Nitrososphaera maunauluensis | reverse complement strand
ACTCACCTATAGCAAAAGGTTAAAATCACGTAACACAGCGACCACATAATATAATGAGTTCAACTTCTGCACTGGAGCAGACAATAAGCAAAGTTCTCTCTCAGAAAGAAGCAGATTTGATAAAACAACTTGATCTTGCTTACCAAGAATCAATCGCCAATTTGGAATCGTCAAGGGCGAAATTGCAATCTGAATATACAAGAATTGTGGAAGGTGCCAAGAAACAGGCAGAAAACCTTAGGAGACAAATTGTTGGTTCAAGTCGTCTGGCCGCCAGAAACAAGCAACTTGTACTTATCGAAACAGCTGTTAATGAGGCCTTTGAGAAGGCCAAGACAACTCTCAGATCCTCAAATAAACAACAGGTTTACAAAGTACTGATTACAAAAATGCTTCAAGAAAGTATTTCGGCGATAGGAACAGACGAAGTCATAATACAATGTAACAGAGATGATTTTGACCTAGTCAAGAAAGCTGTGGCTAGTTTGTCTAATAATAATGTGAGGATGACATTGTCTGATCAACCAATAGACGTTATTGGCGGAATTCGTATCAAATCCATCGATGGGTCTACAATATATGATAATAGTTTGGATTCACGTATTGAAAGGTTCAAACCTTTAATAAGGAAGAATATTGTGCAAATGCTGAGGGGCAAGGAATAAGGCTATGGTATCTAAAGGAAGAATCGTATGGGTCAGCGGCCCAGCAGTAAGAGCGGATGGGATGTCTTCAACAAAAATGTATGAGACTGTCGAAGTAGGAGAGTCAAAATTAATTGGAGAGGTTCTCAGGTTAACAGGTGATACTGCATTTATCCAGGTTTATGAATCTACATCTGGCTTAAAGCCAGGCGAGCCAGTAGTTGGCTCAGGTCAGCCACTTTCAGTGCTGCTGGGTCCCGGTATAATAGGTAAGATTTATGATGGAATTCAGCGACCACTTGAAGATATTGCTCAGAAATCAGGACCCTTTATCGGGAGAGGCGTAATTACTACTCCCGTAGATATGAAGAAAAAGTATAGATTTGTGAGTAGTGTTAAAAAAGGAGATGACGTTGCCGCAGGATCCATACTTGGTACTGTAGAAGAAACTCCGCTGCTAACTCATAGCATACTAATTCCACCTGATCACAACGGGGGTAAAATAACGGATATTGTAAGGGAAGGGGATTATGATATAGAACAGATAATAGCCACTATTGAGAAGGATGGAGAGAAATCCGAATTAAAGATGTATCACAAATGGCCAGTTAGAAAACCCAGGCCGTACGCTGAAAGATACGATCCATCTGTTCCACTAATTACAGGACAACGTGTGATTGATACGTACTTCCCTATCGCCAAGGGTGGTACAGGCGCAATTCCCGGAGGGTTTGGAACTGGTAAAACCGTAACATTACATCAAATTGCAAAATGGGCTGATTCTAAAGTAGTAGTTTACATAGGATGTGGTGAGCGCGGTAACGAGATGACAGAAGTGCTTGTAGAATTTCCACATTTGATTGATCCTAGGTCCGGACGGCCACTTATGGAGAGGACTGTACTTGTGGCAAATACAAGTAACATGCCAGTAGCAGCAAGGGAAGCCTCTATTTACACAGGAGTCACAATAGCGGAATACTATAGAGACATGGGATTTGACGTTGTATTAGTTGCAGATTCAACAAGCAGATGGGCAGAAGCACTTAGGGAGATGTCTGGTCGTCTAGAGGAAATGCCTGCCGAAGAGGGTTATCCGTCATATCTCGCTTCAAGATTGGCCGAATTCTATGAAAGAGCAGGCCGTGTAAAGGCCTTAGGTTCACCTCAAAGGGCAGGCTCTGTCACACTAGTAGGTGCAGTATCGCCTTCTGGAGCAGACTTTACCGAGCCAGTGACAACTCACACCATCAGATTTATCAAGACTTTTTGGGCGCTTGACACAAGATTAGCGTATTCAAGACATTATCCATCCATTAATTGGATGCAATCGTATTCGGGATATCTCGATGATGTATCTAAATGGTGGAAGCAGAATGTAAGCGCAGAGTGGTACAATTTAAGAGCAGAGTCCTATAACATACTTCAAAGGGAAGATACGCTAAAAGAGATAGTTAGACTTCTGGGTCCTGAAGCATTACCCGATGAAGAAAAATTAGTGCTCGA
Source organism: Candidatus Nitrososphaera maunauluensis (assembly GCA_041156085.1). Taxonomy (GTDB): domain Archaea; phylum Thermoproteota; class Nitrososphaeria; order Nitrososphaerales; family Nitrososphaeraceae; genus Nitrososphaera_A; species Nitrososphaera_A maunauluensis. Next base: position 9,690 of record JBEVTH010000068.1, on the reverse strand, counting down.
AGTTGCAAGGATGATTAAAATCGGTATCCTCCAACAAAACTCTTTTGACAAAGTAGACACATATTGCGGTCCAGAAAAACAGCTAAAGCTGGTAAAATTAATGGTAAATTTCTTTAAGGAAGCACAAAAATCTCTTAAGGAAGGCTCTTCACTACCAGACATCAGAGCGATGCCAATTATCACTACTCTTTTGAAAGCCAAATTTGAAATTCCTGATGACCAAGTAGCCAAATTGGACTCCGTCAATAACCAGATGAGCGATCAATTCCAAAAGATATCAGGACGTGAGGAGGTTAAAGTAGTTGTCTGAAGCGACTGCAGCTGGCGTCGAATACACCAAGGTAGCCGAAATTAAAGGCCCCCTCATGATTATCGACGGAGTCACAAAAGTATCATTTGACGAGCTGGTGGAAGTTGAGACATCTGAAGGAGAGAAGCGGCTGGGTAGAGTAGTAGAAGTAGGATACGGAAAAGCTGTAGTCCAAATATTTGAAGGTACTACTGGTCTTGCAATAAGTGGGACAAGAGCCAAGTTTCTTGGTAAAACAATGACAATGCCTGTTTCACAGGAATTACTTGGTAGGGTTTTTGATGGACTTGGAAGGCCCAATGATGGGCTACCAGAACCAATAGCAGATAGATTTATTGACGTTAATGGAGAACCAATGAATCCAGAGCGTAGGGAGTATCCGACCTCCTTCATCCAGACAGGCGTTTCAGTAATTGACGGGATGCTTACACTAGTTAGAGGTCAGAAACTTCCGATTTTTTCAGGATCTGGAATGCCTCATAATATCTTGGCGGCGCAGATTGCGCGCCAGGCAGCTGTTGTAGGAACAAAGGAAGACTTTGCCGTAGTATTTGCGGCCATTGGTGTGCAGTACTCTGAAGCTCAGTACTTTAAACGAAGTTTGGAGGAATCCGGCGCCCTTAGACGAAGTGTTTTATTTTTAAATCTTGCAGACGATCCAGCAATAGAGAGAATTATAACGCCGAGAGTTGCCTTAACAGTGGCGGAATATTTGGCATTTGATTTGGGCATGCACGTGTTGGCAATTTTAACGGATATGACAAATTATGCCGAGGCTCTACGAGAAATTAGTGCTGCTAGAGAAGAGGTACCAGGCAGGAAGGGGTATCCTGGTTACCTTTACACCGATCTTGCAAACAACTATGAGCGAGCAGGCAGAATTAAAGGTAAGAACGGAAGCGTGACTCAAGTTCCGATTTTATCAATGCCAGCAGACGACATTACCCATCCAATTCCGGATCTCACTGGTTATATTACTGAAGGTCAAATTGTTCTCGGCCGTGATTTATTTCGAAAAGGTGTTTATCCACCAGTTAATGTTCTTATGTCTCTTTCAAGGCTGATGAAAGATGGGGTAGGAGAGGGAAAGACTAGGGCAGATCACATGGAAGTTGGAAACCAGTTGTACGACGCTTATTCAAGAACACAAGAAGTACGGGCACTATCAGAGATCGTCGGGAGGGCGGGCTTGACTGGTATTGACTTGAAGTATCTGGACTCTGGCGATATGTTTGAAAACCAATTTTTGAAACAGAGCAATGATGAAAATAGGAGTTTAGAAGAAACATTGAGTAGAGCATGGGAGGTATTATCTACACTTCCAGAAGGTGAATTGACAAAGATAAAGGAGAAGAATGTAAGACAGTATTATAAGGGGAACAGGTAAACAATATGTCATTCGGAACGAGAGTCAGCGCCACAAAAATCGAGCTTATTAAGATCCGCCGATCGATGCAGGTAGCTAAAATGGTTCACAAGATTCTCGATGACAAGCGTGAAGTATTATTAAAGAAAATTGACGAAATGATTGAAGAGGCTAACAAGGCAAGAGGAGATATATGGTCTCCGCTCGGCGAAATTTACACGGCTGTTTATGATGCTTATATGTCACTTGGCACTGCAACCCTGGAATCAGTCTCAGATTCTACTCCAAGTGTTATGGAAGTGGATGTCAATGTTAGAAGAATTGTTGATGTGAAGATTCCGACACTACAGGTAAAGACTAAAGAGGGGGGTCAGGATCTCTCATACGGATTCGTTGAAACGAATTCATCAGTAGACAAAGCTTCTAAGCTCATCAAGAATATACTTCCTAAGGTATGCAAGGCTGCTGAATATGAAAATGCCATATTCAGTCTAGCAAAGGAGCTAGAACGCACCCAGAAGCTTATTAATGCTCTTGAGTTTGTAATAATTCCTCAATACGAGGCAGCTGTAGCATTTATACGTGCAACTTTAGAGGAACGTGAGCGTGAAGAATTTGTCCGTCTCAAAAAAGTTAAAGTGGTTATTGAGAAGAGAAAGGTAGCAGAACAACAGGGGAGCGCGGTTGCAAGGGTATGACTCAAGATATAATTGCAAGTCAATTTGAGAAGGCAAGGAATGTACTAAAATCTGAACATGATTCTATGGTTCAAAAGGTTAAGGAAGAAATTTTGCAGAGCAAGAAAAAGACAATGACTAAGATCTAAAGAATTATTGGTTCGCTAAGAGCTTTATATTTAGTTATAATTAAATATGGCATTTATATTCGAAACTTTACTATGGAAATGAATGACCGCGACACCATTCTAATTTCGGCTATTATTATCACCGTTACTTTTATTGGTTTATTCACAATGAGTCCAACAGTATATGCGCAATCACCCTCTTCGACCACCACCACATCTGGCTCAGACGGAGGATCTTCCTCGAAACTTATAGGTGCAGGTCTGGCTTTTGGTTTAGCAGGAGCAGGTGCAGGCATAGGACTTGGTTTTGTAGGAGCAGCAGGTTTAGCTGCTATAAGTGACAATCCAAAGATGCAGTCAAGGGTATTTATCTTCGTAGGAATGGTAGAGTCGATTGCAATCTATGGTATCGTCATGATGTTTATTATTTTAGGCCAAAAGTAGCAATACGAGGTAAATCAATTTCCTTTTTTTCTATACTTATTTTTCTTTATCCACTAAGCTCTCAATCATTAATTAACACAAGATCCATTTCTGGATGAGATGGATTGGAATGGAAAGATATTAAAGAGATTGGGATTTAAAGGTAGACGGGCGATAATATGGGACAGGCCAGACTGATGAAAGCTACGATAATCCTGCCTCGAATGGAAACGCAAGAGGCAGTAAGCAAGTTAGCAGAATTGGAATGGTTCCATCCACTTCAAAGTAGTACTTCTGAACATACTAATCCTTACCTTGACGACCTTTTACTCAAGGCTCAGAGATTATTCCAAGATATCGATGAGGTAGTCAGAGCTTTAGGGATTCCGTTGGAGACTGGGATTATGGCCACCATGTTTAAAGGCGCCCCGCAGGGGAAGACAGATTATGTCATTAACGATATAGAGAATTTCGTTGCCGATCTTGAAGATAAGAGTAAGGCACTGTTATATGAGCCGAAAAAAGTTCTGATCGAGCAAAACAAGATTTCAAAGCAGATTGAAGAATATAGCACTGTTGAAGCTGCTCTCAAAATGGCAGCAAGCCTCAATCTGGACCTGGTTTCTCTCAGACAGTTCAAGAGATTCTTTTCAGAAATTTTTATTATTGATTCCAAGGACGAAGATGAGATCAAAAAAAGTCTTGGTGATCTTCCTTTATACATGACCAAACTTGATGAGCAAAAGTCGTCGATCGTTGTATTTGCATCGACTGAGGATTCAGAAAGAGTAATTAAAGTTCTAAGAAGCTTTGGAGTTCATCCTCTTCAAATTCCAGCGGATATGCCACAGAACCCAAGTATCGCCTACGTCCAATCACACTCCAAGGTTAAAGAACTAGAAAGCAAATCAAAAGAAAATATCAAAAACATGGAAAAGATGAAGTCGTCATTGTTGACTAGTGTCCTATCGCTTCATGAAACTGCGAAAGTTGCCAAAGAAGTTCTAGAAACTACACGAAAGCCAGGAGGTACAAGAAATTTTGCGATGATCCAAGGATATCTGCCTGTGAAAATGCAGAAAAAATTCAAGGATCTCACAAGAGATTATGTCTCGATCGTTGAAGAAACATATGTGAATGAATATGATGAAAATGGGCAATTGTTACCTACTCTTCTTGCAAACAAGTCTTATGCACGTACATTTGAAGTGATAACGGAGACTCAAGGAATACCGAGATACGGTGAAATCGATCCCACTCCTATCATAGCATTTGTCTGGCCTCTTTTCTATGGTTTAATGTTTGCTGACCTGGGCCACGGACTACTGCTTTTTGGACTCGGTATGCTTATAAAGCAAAGAGGAAATGGCTCGGTTAGGACATGGGGAACACTTCTGGCCACCAGTGGCGCAGCTGCTGCTCTGGCAGGATTAGGAACAGGAGAATTCTTTGGATTCCATCTAAGGGAATTGGCTATACTCGGTCCTTTATTCTCACATCTGCCCTTTGTAGGAGTTTTGAACGTATCTGAACTTACTTTTGTCCAAGTAGTAAAGATACTCAAAGTCTCAGTGGCAGTGGGGATTATCCATCTCCTGATGGCTTTCTTCCTAAGATTGCGCAAGAACATTCAGGATGGCAATAAGCTCTTCGTGTTGACTCATGATATTCCTACTATCATACAATTCCTTGCTGTAGTTGCGTTAATACTGGCTGCTATAGGGTCAGGTTATGATATCATAGGAATGTTTGGAATTAGTGGACATATACATAAGGAACCCGTTCCATGGCTTACTTTCTTGTTTGGTAAATGGGTTACAGTTGATCTAGTAGCAAAGGCCATGCCTCCAGTACTCTTTGGTACAGTAGGGATAATGATCTATGGAGGAATGAAAGAGCAAAAACTAGCTGGCAAACATGGCCAGGAAGAAGGCGGAGGGTTTATGGGAATCGTGATAGAGGTCATTCTCGTAAGGATTGTTGAAGTGCTTTCTAATGTCATTAGCTACACAAGAATTGGTATTATGCTTCTCGTGCACGCTGCTTTGCTCGTAACAGTAAACCAGTCGTTTGCGCACGGAGGTGGATTCGCAGTACTGATCGGAGGCAACATTGGAATTATGCTAATTGAAGGTTTGATAGTCTACATTCAAACGATTAGATTACATCTGTATGAATGGTTTCCAAAATGGTATGTCGGAGAGGGCATAGAATTCAAAAAAATTGTGCCTAAGATGCTATATTCTAACCTTATCTGGAAAGATGATCTGGTTCATGAAAGAAAAAAACAGGTCGTAACTCAAGAAAAAATAAACAAGACAAATTCTTAAATTACGAAGAAAACAACCAGGGCATATGCAGAATGTTTCTAGAGAGAAGAAAGAAATCGTGATGAATCTTTATGTATCTGGCATAGGCGAAGAATTTATTGCAATGCAGCTCGATTTAGAGATCCCCACGGTAATAAGCATTCTAAAGGAATTAAATGTATATAAAGGCACAGATGTAACAGGGGAATAGATGATATTTAACATACATTTTTACGAGCTCAGATTTGTCCTTGTCGTAGAATAGCTCTGCGACTTATTTAATCTTTGACGGTACCATATCTAAGATGGTTTTAGAGCACTTTAAACAAGAATTTAGTCCTTGCTACTTTCTTTTTATACCATATTTTTAATAATTTCCTTAACTGCCAAAATATTACGAGGGCTAAAAGTTACCGTATTTTAATAGTAGCTGAGTTCTGAGAATCAAGTAAAACCTTAACAAAACAAGAATAGAGGAAAGAATATACGCAGCAAAAGCCGACCCTCTCTTAGTTGGTCGTGCGGTAGCTATGGCAGGATTTAGGCCATAAGAGAGGTGCATGCCAGACATGCACCTCTAGTACCTAGATAGTTTCTCTTCTTTGATGTATTTGATACTCGATCCATCGTTGGCATCTTTTGCAAAGAGGGTATTTCCTTACTTTCTCATCGTCGTCTGGTGGTTGGATAATATTTGTCATCCATACCTCTCTTTTTGTTGATTATTGTCGTTACTAAAGCTGAACCTTGGCTTACAATTTTCGCAAAGAAATAAGAAGATGGTTTGTGTAGGCCCGACTTTTAATGTAATCTTGCCAATTACTTTGGAATAACAACCAATGGTTTCACAAACAATACTATTATTAACCTCAGATGACGTTAAATTATCTCTCATAGCTGGTCATCTTATAAATGGCCTAGATGATTCGCTTAAATCGATTATCAAGGCGCATCAGCTTATCCATTGAAGTACAGTATATTAAGGTGTATAAGCTATACGTACATAATAACGATGTCTAGAATGAAGAAATAGTAAAAATGGTTCTATCATAATATTGTTAACCATGTTATCTATATCCTTCATCTTAAACTATTATGAACAACGACTTGTTAAACTTTTTATTGTCACTCAGGTCTAATAAGCCTAGAAACAATAGTTTCAACAGCAACCTTTTGTTCTATACCTGAGGCTATAGCTGATAAGTTTCTGATTTCAATCAGCATCAGCTTTAATGCACCAAGCATAATTCCCACGCTGAACATCGTTCTAAATGAACCTAAAACGCGCTTCAAACCTATGGCCTCAAAATTGGATTCTAACTGGGTTATTGCATCTATATCATTAGAAGCTGCCTGTGGTATTATTCCATTATATACAGTATTAGATAATTCTCCTATTGCTTCCGTTATCTTTTCGATATTAACCATTTTTTGCAAGGTATCTCTTGTAACTTTTGGTGTGGTAGATACTATTAGGTCGTTAATTTCAGCTGAACTAAGACCCCAAAACTTGCCTCTAAGGACTGCAAGAACATTATATGAATCGATGTCTGTTGACGCAACCTTTTTGACATCAGGAGATTGAGATTCAGCATTCATAGCTCTGCCCAAGTCATGATAAAATACATGATCGAGATAGGTATCAAATATTCTCAGGTCACCTTTGTCCTTGTACACGGCTGCGGCCTTTGATGCATCTTCACCAAATTCACTTCCCGAGATAGCAGCCACTGCCTCTTCCAAATTTTTTGAGACTAAAGCTTTTACTATTATATCTCGTCTACCTACGAGCTCTTCTGCTCTAAGATTAACCTTTGGAAGTAATTCTTCATATGATTTTCCTAATGCTTTACCTTTTAAAACTATCTTTAGATCCCATGTAATATATTTTATAAAATAGGCATTCAATATTCCTGCTCCCCCCGTGATGTTAACCAACTTTGCATGTGCGCTTACCAAATGTTCTTTTAGTGCTCCCTCTATTTTTTCAGCAGTATAAGGCTTCGTGAGTTTTGCAAATGCATCAAGATATATAGTATTCTTCATTTTAGTAACTAGCTCTTCCATATCGCGAGCTTCCGCAAGGGTCTGTAACTCGCTTTTCGTAAGCATCCTTCCTCTCAAACCATGTGAAAGCACAGTGCCAAAAATTTTAGCTGGCATGCTAATCTTGCTCATAGTTAATTATCTAATACCTCGCATATATTTCGCGTCAATTGATCTCTTAAGAAAGGGATCAATTTTAATATTTATGGACGGCGAAGTTAGTGAAAATCAAGGGTTCTGCTAATTATCAAATATGGAAGTCAAGGCAGAAGAGATCCTGTTTGATAATGAAAGAAGTATAAAATGAAGACCAAATCCGAGAACAGAAGCTATCAGTAGATTGCCACTTTTTTGAGATATGCCTATAAATACACCAAGCGACGGCAATGTCAAAATTATAGCCAGAGCAGTGCTAACCCAGAATGATTTGACTAATATATCAGGGGTAATATTGCCAGTTTCTTGTCTATTAAATGGAATCTTTGTTTGATCAGAACCTTTGTTCACTTTCTTCGTTTATTAAAAAAATTTTAGAAATATAAATTTTAACATCCTAAAATGTATTAGCACAAATTAACATAATTTAAGAAAATTATATCATATAAATTTTAGAATGATGGATTTCAATTTATAACGCCTGAACCTGAAAATTAAGAATCTTTTGGGCCTTTTATCAAATATTTATGAATAATTTTTAAGTATTACAATCATACATTTTTTTAAAAATATCAATATTAGCAAGCGTTTATTAAAAAACCTATATCAAATATAACAGATAATCTTAATTAGTAGATTATGTAAAATAATAAAAATGGAGCCCTTAATTGAGAAGCAGAACGGTCTTAACAAAAAACTAGAATGTTTGCTAGATCAGTTTGAACGTGAAGTTGAACCCTATGATAGATGGTCAGCTATATCTATGATAGCCACCCCTGTCGGTATTATTTTTTCAATATTCCTTCCTTTGTTATTCACTCGGTATATTGCTTTTGGTTCTATTGATTCAGGTTTATCTTTATACTGGATTGTCGCCGGTGTTCTAATAACTGCTGTAATCACAAAAATACCACTATTCTATGTGGACCATAAAAAACATGAGATATCTAGAATCAAGTACAAACCCATAGCTGGCGTATGTATGTGCGATCTGAGTCAGCTTAGATCTCATATGATCAGGATGGAGAAATCAAAAACAATGGGCGATCGTTTGAGACATGCAAAACTAGTAAACTACTACAGGAACCAGATCGGATGGAAATAGACAAACGTAATACATACTAAATATTTTTCTATGTTAATCTTAGACTGATTCAGAATACTTATATTAAATTCAAGGTTAGAAAAGTCAGGTGGTAGACAAGAGTGACGATGGACACCGTTCTCATCAGGATCGCCCCGTAATTACTACTCGTGGGATTTTTACAGCATCAACACTCCTTGCATTTATTATTTCAGTGCCAGCTATAGTTGTTACTATATTAACATATTACATTCTCAAAATGACGCTAACATTGACTTTACTATCTAGCTTGATAACTCTTTTTCTTGCTATGGGATTCGGCTATAAATTATCAAAAAAACTCGAGAAGACACAACTAAAAGATAAGAATCACGGTAAGCTCTAACACACCGCAAATCATTAGTTCCATTTGTGCGTTTATAGTACTAGTTATTTGATAAACATGCTCAGCTAGGGAAAATAATCCTTAAAATATTATTTCTTCAATAGTTAATGTTCTTGAGCAATATCTACACCTTAATAAGATTTTTTCCTTGTCTAAGATGTTGATAACAGGACTGATATTCTCTCCACTATTTGTAATACAATTTAGATTAGGACAGCGAAATATCCCAATAATAGAGTCGGGAAGTTGTATTTTACGTTTTTCCACCAGCCTGTAATCTCTAATAATATTAATCGTTGCATGAGGCGCAATCAGCGCGAGTTTATTGGTTTCGGTTGTTTCTAGAAACCTGTTTTCGACCTTGATTATATCCTTCTTCCTATGTTTGCTACTTGGAACATTCAATGCAACTGTAATTACGTTCCCTTCCTTTCCTGTAATGTTTAATGCACGCAACACGAATAGTGCCTTAGCTGATTCAATATGGTCTATTACAGTACCATCTTTGATCCTACGAACAAGAAGTTGACTTGAATCAGACATTCAATACGTAACAACACTGATATACTTATAACCCTAACGAGCAGAACAGCATTTCTTTTCTTTGACATTACTCATTGATATCAACCACGCACTTAATACTGGACTTGCCAATAATGTTACTATTACATGGTAAGGAGATTTGGATCTGTGCTGCTGTAAATAATATCTCTCTGGTCTTGCCACCAATAACACTAAACTCATCGGGGCTTGAGAATATGTTTGTATAAAAGATATAACTGAATTTTTATTATACACTATATGCA
>JBEVTH010000067.1:8559-11867 GCA_041156085.1 Candidatus Nitrososphaera maunauluensis | reverse complement strand
CCACCTACTATACCCAGGCTACCACATCCATAATTTTTTGTCGTTAGTAGCAAAACTATGATATCACTTTCATATATTGGAGTGATTTAACGGCATATGAATTACAAATGGATTACTCTAAGTAATACAACCATAGGAACGTTAATGGCATCACTTGATAGAAATATAGTTCTTATAGCATTACCTACGATTGCTTTAGATCTGCACACATCCTTTTTCACGCTTGTGTGGATAGTTCTTGTCTACTGGCTCGTTACAGCAAGTGTTCTCCTAAATTTTGGCAGACTTTCAGATATGTTTGGAAGAGTCAAACTATACAATATGGGTTTTGCACTCTTTACATTAGGATCAGGATTATGTAGCATATCTCAAACTGGAGAGCAATTGATATTATTCAGAATAATCCAAGCTCTAGGTGCAGCATTCCTTTTTTCCAATAGTGCAGCAATAATCACTGATACGTTCGCAGAAAATGAAAGAGCTAAGGCATTAGGGTTGAATCAAACATCAATTGTAGTAGGATCCGTAATAGGACTTGTGCTCGGAGGATTTCTCACCTCGTATTTAGGATGGAGATCTATATTCTGGGTTAATCTGCCCATAGGCATATTTGCTACCATCTGGTCTTATGCCAAACTGAGAGAGCTAGGAGTAATACGAAAGGAGAAAATAGATTGGCTGGGAAACACAACCTTCGCAGGAGGATTATCTATGATTCTACTAGGAATAACTCTTGCTACTTTTAAAATTATCAACCCATACGAAATTTTTTTATCTATAATTGGTGGCCTCTCTTTGCTAGTGTTATTTATCATTATAGAGAAAAAAGTATCTAGACCAATGTTTGATCTATCTTTATTTAAAATTCGGCTTTTCACTGGTGGCAATATAGCAATATTTCTCAATGCTCTCGCAAGAGGAGCTTTTACCTTGATTATGTCATTTTATCTGCAGGGACCATCAATGAAACTTAATTCACTTGATGCAGGTATCTATCTAATTCCAGTTTCCATCGCTTTAGCTGTATTTGCACCGATAAGTGGATGGTTGTATGATAAATACAAACTGAGATTTTTTACATCAACAGGTTTGTTAGTCTCAGCATTAGGATTCTTTATTCTTACAAGGATAGGAATAACAACGTCTTTTTATGAGGTTGTAATGCCCCTTGTTATGATAGGAGCTGGTATGGGCATATTTGCCTCACCAAACAGAGCATCAATAATGACTTCTGTGCCCTCTTCCAGGAGAGGCGTCTCAGCAGGTATTAGTACTACATTCGTTATGGTGGGAAACTCGTTTAGTATTGGTCTGGTATTTCTAATAATGACTAATATTATTCCGCTGCATACCGTTGAGCAATTATTTTCAGGTTCTTTTCAGCCATCATCATCAGTTCCAATCTCTAATCCAATAGTTAATAAATTTATAAGTTCAATTCATTTTGTCTTCTTTGTTTCAGCAATTATGATGCTTGCTTCAATTATTCCTTCAGTAATTAGATGGAATGGAACTGCGTATTAGAAGATGAGCTAAGCGATGCTTTAGATAGTGTGATGAAAGAATAAGTAGAAAAAACCCAAGATCCCATTAGATTTCTTAATAAAAATATGCGGTGACCATTTCAGATTTGAGAGATTGAAAATAAAATCGTAAAAGATTCGGCTAAACCAATAAATATATGTACAAGGCTTGAATGGTGATATTAACCTGCGGCTAAATGCCAATTCAACTAGTAGCGCTCCCACTCTATGACTTTACAATTTCAGTTGCAACAATATGTTTGCATCTCGATCCCTTAAATGTAAAATCAGGACACGAACAGGTTTTCATCTCCGTATCCACTTGATAAAATCTGTCTCTTTCTTTACTGCTCCTTACCTGAAATAACTTTTGATTGTGATCCGAGTCTCTTTCTTCTTTTTCCAATATTATAGGTTCATACGAATTCAATTCCACTATATCATATGCCTTCTTAATACGTAGGTTCTCTTCTGTATCTCCAGCTATTGTTGAGGGTGTCCTTTTGTTCATTTCTGCCGCTTTCTTTACTATTTCAAAAGTGTTATCATCTTTGGTATCAGAGACATAAACGGCATATATTAGAGCCTTCCTCTTTCCTTCATATTTCCTTACTATTCTCCCTATTCTCTGAATTACCTGGTTCATATTTGAAGTAGTTGCTAAAATTATTTCTACTCCTACTTCAGGGACATCGTATCCTATCTCTAGTGTGTGGACAGACAATAAAATGAAGAACTCTTTACCCCATCCTGATAATATTTTCTGCCTATCTGCTGAACTAATCGAGCTATCTATGACAATAGATGCTACTCGCTCTGACTGTAACTTAGATTTAAGCTTAATGATTGAGTCAAGTGTTTCACTGAAAACCATAACCCTCTCATTTGAGTGCTTTTTTACTATCAGATCTACTACTGCAGACATCTTGTGATCCGCACAAGCAAGCAAGAATTTTCTCCTTCTTACATTTGAAAACCATGCTTTTGCCATTCCTGCAACAAATCCTCCTTTTTTTAGGAGTAAAGTCATTGAATTAGCATCATACCTTTTAAAACGGATAGAAATATTCTTGATCTTGGCTGAGCAGCTATCATATAGTTTTTGCTCTTTTTCTGTAAGGCTTACTTTTATTGGAATTACCACTGGTCTTGTTAGTCTGCCATCCGCTACAGCGTCTTTTAACATGTATTTTTTGATAGGCGGCAACACAGTGAGAATGGTACTGTATTTAGATTCGTTTTCGTTTATAGTTGCAGTCATTCCCAAGAGAGCTTTGGTAGGATCATCAATAACTATATCAAATATCTTGCTTAGCACCTTGGCAGAATCACTTACCAAATGTACTTCATCAAAAACCACCATCTTGGATCTATGAACAAGCCCTGGATTATAGATTACACTTTGATATGTACTAATAATTATCTCCTTGTCGATTTCCTTCTGCTCTCCGAAATATACTCCTATTTTTTCTCTTGGTATTCCATAATCAATTAGTCTTTTGAGATTTTGATTAATCAGAACTATGCGTGGAACCAGGATCAGAATATTAAATGGCTGATGAGAAGATAATGGTGAAGACCCTTCTACATCTGGCTTTTTGAAAGCATAGATGGCTGCAGCTCTTCTTGCACATTCAAATGCAATTTCAGTTTTACCAGTACCGCTGCTATATATGATCGAACTCCGCATTCCATTTGAAATCCATGCATCAACTGCCTGAAGCTGATGTCCCCTTAGATGAAAAGGATACCTTAGATAGGATATAGCCGCGGCTGTTGTTGTTG
>JBEVTH010000067.1:0-8459 GCA_041156085.1 Candidatus Nitrososphaera maunauluensis | reverse complement strand
CTGCTGGTGTTGCCACTGCTGAAATCAACAACAACACCTCCATTTACTGCAAAAAAAGATCTTCGACTTATAAATCTCAGTAGAGCATTCAGTAAGACGAGATAATGATGTAGTCTCAATTTTCATTTCCTCTATACGGAGTACATGAATGCATAACCGACATAATAAGAAAGAGCACTTGGGTAGAAGGGGGAGGGGTTAATTTTTCATTTACCATTATACAACATGACTATCAAGTCACACTAAGACATTAGGATACCTGAAAGATATTCTTTGCGAATGAATTATTCAGCCATTTCTGTTACTTTGAATTTATATTATTACGATGATATAAGAAAGAAAAGTAGTTTGAAATCCTCCTTTGTTTGATTAGGTCAGAATAGAAACATGTTGTATGAAAACACAGCAAACCATTAAAGCAAATATTGCAACATATAGTGGTAAGGTCAATATTAACAAGATGGCACGAAATAGAACAACAACAATAAAGAGTAAGCACACCTCTCCCGCAAAAAGAACAAGAAGAAATAATCTTACCACGTCAAGAAAACGAAAACCACTTACGCCAAATCAGAAACTTACTTTTCACTTAAATGAAGCATTGGCTATAGAAAATGCAGCAGTACAAAGACTCCAATCACGAATAAAACAGACAAAAATAGACAATATAAAACAACGACTTCAGATTCACTTAGAAGAGACAAGAGGACAACAGAATAGACTAAGACAACTAATTTCAGATCTTGGTGATGGTGGAAAGAGTGCTGCTACGAAGGATAAAGCACAGTTACCAATTTCTACTCCCCCTAGATCACTAACAAAGATATCTGGAAAGCTGATGACGCCTGCAGAGGTAGAGCTTAAGGCAGCTAAAGAGGATGCAATAATAGAAAATGCTGAGATTATAATTTATGATATGCTTACCCATTTAGCAGAGAAGGTGAATGCGACCCGTGCAGTACCTATCTTAACTCAAAGCCTATCAGAAGAAAGATCTATGGCTGATTGGATCAAAACAAATACCCCTGAATTGGTTGTACAACTGTGGCCTGAGATCGGGGCTTCTGTTGTTATGGAAGGAGAAGAAGCACAACAAGTACAATGACAGTCTATGACAAAGAAATAGCAACTATTACCTTTTTTGGAAATCTACACTAATATATATGACAATGATAACAAATGACCATTAGATCAAATTCAATCTGTTTAGTAGGAATAAGAAATTCACATGTGGTTGTAGAAAATATTTCAACATTCAGGAAAAAAACAAAAAGACACAATTAACTAGATTACGTTGTTAACCTTCTATTTTTTAGTAGAAATAGAATGGTGCGGAACGCTATTAGAGCGAGATTTGCACTTTTGTTGGTAGAAATTCTGAGTGACAGTTAAAACACTTAGGTATATCTACTTTCACAAATGCTATAACAATTTATTTTTAATATAATATCAATGTAACAATGTATGGGAAAAGTCAAATATCTGGTGTTTGCAGCGTTAATTAAACACTTTTTCAGGTAATAAACAATCTTATAATTAATTCGCACCATTAACTACTAGTAAAAGACTGTTGGAGAGTAAAAAGACAAAGAAGATCACTAATAAAGACGATTTTGAGAAAAGCAGTTTCAAGGGTATTATAGAAGACGTCGAAAATACTAAAGATGAAGCATTACAATCAGTAGTACCAAAGGTAAAGAAAGAACAAATGCCAAGAGATGATGAAATGACAAAAGAGATATTGGATGGTGAATATAACAACAATATTAATAATAATAATCTAAAAAGGCCCCAACTGAATACAAAAAAGGAGAAGACTATATCGTCAAAGATAAGTAAATTTGCCAAGGGTTTTAGAATTCCTAATGACAAAAACAAAAAGAATAGTAACAAAATTTAGAATCATGAAACACGTTTGTACCTTCAATTTCAATACTCTATTAGAAAGAGCATCTTGTAAATATCATAGATTTTGTCTGTTGTTAACATCTATTATGAATATATAGTTAGAAGAGTAAGCAAGTAAGTTGTTAATATAATATTAATCTGGATCTCTCATCTGTTACTGAACCAGTTATCCTTTTGAGAATGAGGATAACAAAGGTATATTAAACTATAAAAAAAAGTTTCAACTCATGTCACAAAGTGAATGGTTTACTACATACTTTGAATATGAGAATTTGAAGGATATGCTCAATGTAATACTTTATACATCCCAATCATTTGTGTCTGTTACGCCACTCCTTTACTACATTACTTATCATGATAAAGAAATATTCTTTATTCATACGGGTATAGTAGGCGGTATTGTTGCCCACTATCATATACTTAATGAAAAACCAAACAAGAAATTCATGGAACTGAAAAAGATGACAGGCGAATATAGCTTTGTAGATGGTCTAGGCTCAAATCCTCAATCGATTTACATTCCCATTGTAAGATTAACAAAATCGACTCTTAGATTTCCAATTGATGCAATAGTTTAATACTTCATGTAAGCAGATCTACTGACTGTTCCTATGCCATTATATCCTTTAGTATTGAGCATATATAATGAGAGTACTTTATTAGGTACTATACAGTATAATTTCGGTTCCCTCTGTTTGCCTTGCTTATTGCGGTGTAATTGCAAATAATAGATGAATCACATGATTGCTACTAAAGTAAAAGCAATAGATTCAAGGGAAACCTTTGCTGAGGGTCGCGATATATCAAGGAAAATGAATGATTTTATTTCATCAAAAGGTTCCTAATCACAACCTTGCCATGCGCAGATCACCACGGGTATCTCGCTCACTGCGGGATGGAAACTATCCAATCGATCCTGTATGTATAGCACTAGAAGATATCATTATAAAATATATGTAGAAGATATAGAATAGTAAGCTGGAGTCAGAACTTGAAATAATATTGGAAAATGAAAGTATATGGCCATTAAGGCAATGGTCACATCCTCGCCGCTGTTAACCACTTTCTAAATCGGCTAGATAACATTTTGTCAGATTCATTATATAGAGAACTTTGAGAGGTCGCTCCCTTACACTCAATT
This sequence comes from Candidatus Nitrososphaera maunauluensis, assembly GCA_041156085.1. Classification (GTDB taxonomy): domain Archaea; phylum Thermoproteota; class Nitrososphaeria; order Nitrososphaerales; family Nitrososphaeraceae; genus Nitrososphaera_A; species Nitrososphaera_A maunauluensis. The sequence goes on along the minus strand of JBEVTH010000067.1, from coordinate 5,410 downwards.
TTAGTTCTGCTTTGATTCTGGAAAGCATACATGCCTTCTTGCGGTTTATGTTTTCTAAGAAAATTGAACATTTGAATCACCCTTTCATAAAAACAACTGCAAAACCTGTTGCCATACTGCCAGTTAATGAAATCCCAAGGTTTGTTTGATATCAAGATTTCCATTTGTTCGAGTGCTCTAAATAGAGTTAGAATCACTGTTGTTGCTGTAGATCTATTTCACTCCGAATCTATCCCTCAGAACCAATTATCATTACCTGCTACTACCCCCAGCTTTAAGTAGAGCAACCCTAGGAGCAAGATGTTTGCCAGATGAGATGAAGCCAAAGTTTGTAATATAGAGGATGTGTTGTTGTTGCTGTTTGACTGTATTGCGAACAAGCTTATTCCTCTGCACTACCAAAAGTTCTGCCCGCATATAGTACAGCGATATTCTTTGGAAGCATTGGATGACGGTGCTCTAGTAGTAATGGTGGCCATAATAGTTAATCTGCTACCAAGCTCTTTTTATCTAGATTGATCTCAAGTATTCTTACATCTATATCTATCCTCAAACCGATTAGGATCAAATAAATGCAACAGATTTTTAGATATGCTGCACCAAAGATATCAAATGCTCAATATACATTTTATAACCTAATGCATTTATCATAACTTGATCATCAATTATTAATAGTTCCATTTTATCTATAAGTTGTTTTAAAATATCTGAATGAATCAAGCGACTTTGTCTTCTAAGCCTATCTAAATTGTTGGTCATTTGTTTTTGTAATTCCGGAGATTCTAACTTTTGTTTTAAGTTTTATCAATAATAATCAACAAGTATTAATGGATATATGTAAATGATAGAATTAGTAGATAGACTTGAAATCGAAGAAGGAATAGTGGTGGAGTGATATCTGATGAAAAAGAGGATAGAATTGAGTAATAGTATTAGAGGTAGACATCATATAGTTTTCTCACTAAGCATTGTTCTTATTATTCTGATTGTTATTATAATGTTCTCCTTTGATACTAGTACAAATAGTTATAATACCAAGCATGTAACAACACAACAACAACAAAACGAAGGCAACTATGGTTATGCATATACTTATTTTTCTAGTCAGCAAGCTGCTACTGCTGTTATCCAAAATGATTATCAACTAAAGGATGTATCTTTACAAAACTCGTCGTTATCTTCTTCTCTTCTAAATATCTTTAAACAAGTAGAAAATTCTGTTGTTCAGATAACAAGCAAAGTGTCATCAAATCCTGGTACTCAGATCATTATTAATGGGAATCCATTAGGGGGCCAGGCAACTAGACTCGGTTCTGGATTTGTCTACGATAAACAAGGACATATTATTTCAAATAGCCATGTAGTTAATGGAGCCAAAACGGTTGATGTGACATTTGTAGATGGAAATACTTATACAGCCAATATAATAGGAAATGATCCATCAAGCGATATTGCAGTTCTACAAATCACAGATAATACTTACTCCTCAGCAGAAAAAAACGGTATTCCTCTTGTAATTGCAAACTCTTCGAGCTTACAAGTGGGAGAGCAGATAATAGCTATTGGTAATCCATTTGGACTTAGTGATACTATGACGACAGGTATTGTAAGCCAGATTGGACGATTGATACCTAATCCGGATACTGGATTTTCCATACCAAATGGAATTCAGACTGATGCTGCAATTAATCCTGGCAATTCAGGTGGACCTTTACTGAATATGCAAGGACAGGTTGTAGGAGTGAATTCTGCTATAATTTCTGGGACAGGTACATTTTCTGGACTAGGGTTCGCAATTCCATCAAATTCTATAACGAGGATAGTACCGATACTAATTGAAAAAGGAAGCTATGATCACCCATGGCTTGGAATAACTGGTAGCAAGATTACCCCTGATATAGCTCAAAGTAACGGAATTCCAAGGAATATGAAAGGAGTAGTGGTTGCTTCAGCACTAGCCGGTAGCCCTGCTGATAAAGCAGGTTTGAAGGCTATGAGTCAAGATATGCTAAATTCCCGTACACAGATTGGTGATATAATAACAGCAATTGATGGTCAGCCAGTCAAGCAAATAGATGATATAATCACTCACATAGAACTAACAAAGTCTGTTGGTGATACTGTCAAACTAACTGTAAATAGAAGTGGCAAGACAATAGAACTGGATGTAGTACTTCAAGCAAGACCAAACTCTCTGCTACAGCCGCAGCAACAAGCTTCTCAACAACAGCCAGATCAACCATCTTCTCCTACTCCTACCCCACCTCCTTCATCAGATTCATCAAATAATCTGCTTGGCAATCTTTATAACAGCTGTATAGGAATACTGGGAAAAGAGATATGCAACACGTTATTTGGAAAGTAGTAGTGACATTAATCAGCGGCAGCCCATCTATACTGTGTTTCTATCAAGTTTGCATCATTATACCTTTTTGATATAGTGAATTATTAGACCACAAACCAATACAACTAATCCTATTATAGAAATAGCAAATCCGTTTACTGTCCATTGCGAATTGCCATACATAAATGAAGATTGAGGACCTACCTCAGATTTACTTTGTGCTGCAAATAGTATTCCTGCTATTATAAATATGCATCCAACCACGATTAATGTCTTAACAAAGCTATCTCTTCTCATAGTACCAGATTATGTTGTTCATACTCTGTCTTAAGCAATTAAAGTAATTCTCTTGTTAAAAAAGTAGCAGTGCTCTGCTTCATATCAAATAGTTTAGATCCTATGATAGGCATTATAACTCCTGCATTTGCTTCTGTTGCTGTTGTGGTCTTATCAAGTTCAAGCTATTTGTGATAGGGTCTTGTTGATTTCCTTTGCTATGTTTTATCCTCGATTTCTATATTAGATTGTCTCAATAATAACTTGTTATGAGCACAACTATTTTAACTGCTCAATATAATGCAATACTACCTTCAGATTCACCTCTTCTGTGGTCTAATAAATCAATCATCTGCATGATCTATTTACCGTATAGATCGGACTCATATTTACCAAGATGCTAGAGGATTGTCACACTGAAGCATACAGTTTAACCATTACTTTTCATCTCAGAAAGCATTTTGTTGGAAAGGTATGATTGTGCCTGCTCTAAAGCTTTCACTTCTTTATCTGATAATGACGTACTAGTCATCTCTTTGAGCTGTAGCGCATTAATAACAGCCTTTCCTCCATAGTGATTGTTAAAATATATTCTTAAAACTTTAGTCTCCTGTTTGATCTGTGATACTTTTTCAATCCATGGTTTTAGTTCTTCTTTACTATATATGTAATTATACCAGTAATGCCCTTTTGTGTTTCTTCCATGAAACCTGATGAAGGAATGATTAGCAGTAGTTATTGTAACATTCGATAGAAATTGCAAATTTTCTTTTGTAGGCGAATCAGTCATAACAGCTGCAATGTTATAATGTCTTAACATATCCCATGGGCCTTCAGTATTCCATGAAGGGTGTCTGAATTCAACAGCATAATCATAACCGGATGAGGACGGTAGTCTATCAAGAAAACCTTCTATGTTTTTAAAATCATTAACAGTAAAACTTGGAGGAAGCTGAATAAGTATTGTTCCTAATTTGTTTGCAGTTTTTAGAGGAGATATCTTGTCAAGAAACTCCTCAAAATCTCTCATAGCGCCCTTATTAACATCTAATCTCTTGTTATGAGTAACAGTTTCCGGTACTTTTACTGAGAACTGGAATTTGTCTGGTGTAGCTCTTACCATTCCAATAAATGTACCTTTAGTCATTTGGGAATAGAATCTTTCATAAAAGATAGAGTCCATTTCTGCAGTATTGAAGAATTGAGAATAGTACCTTAACCTTTTAGTATCTTTATCTGGATAAAATACTCCAGTCCATCCTCCTTTATCTGGAGTATCCCCATAATTCCATCCTGAACAGCCTAGTAGAATTTCTCCCATTTCTGCAATATACTATTTATTTAACATTCTTATAATAAACTTCCATCCATGTAGTATTCAATCAGATAACAATAATAATTATGTCGTAAAATCTGACAGAGTACTTTGCTTTGAATGGTAGAGATTATCAGGTAAATGCGATTTATCCTTCCTCTCCTTCTCGTTTCTCCATGTATCTTCTGGCAAACATATCATCTTCCTGGATATATTGACTGTTCCTGGACCAAAACTAGCATAATGATTATTAGCAAATACTATTGCAAGGTTGATGTTTCTTTTTCTTACTCCTCTTCTTACTATAAGAGTTGGAGCTTTTCTAATACCAAGGTTATGCATGAGGATATCAAAGGTTCACAGCTTGTACAAATTGAGAAAGCTGGTCATGGTTCTTTCTTTGAAGAGCGTGGCAGAGTTAACTCGGAGCTTGTTAAGTTTATTGGTAGTTCTCTTTGGCAGTGATTGAAGGACTTGTGTGTTAGTTGTAGAGAGCTCAAATATGAACATGAATGGTTAAATCCTTTTTTGAGACAAACTATATTGGTACACACATTAGTTCTAAAACTGCTAAAAAGTCAAGTCCGTTCTCTTTCCTTCTTTATTTTTCCGTCATCCATATAATATCTTATTACGGGATCAGTAAAATCATCCGACAAGGAAAATAAGTTGCATAACTTGAAATAATTACCTTAATTCTTGTATTTGACTTGCATGTATTCTCCTTTCTTTGAATATTATCAATGCAGTTATTATTATAAACGCGGCTTGAAATACTTCTGTAGCTATGCCTATTCCACTAATTGATAAAGCTCTTCCATTAGTAATCGGATTTGGTATTCTTGTCATAGTATAGACAATCATCAGCACTATTGTACCTCCTATTCCAACAATATACCATTTTCGTCCCCATCGTTTAACCATTGGCAATACCCAAAATAGCTGCGCTATTCCAGATACGATAAAGAATATGGTAAACAGCGAAACGCCTCCTCTACTAATTCCATTGTATGCGTATACAAGATGTAATAACCCTGCTATACCAATAGTGGCTCCGGCTGTTATGTAATAGTATAAGGTCTTATCCATGTTTCTCTATATGTCTCTGTGTTATATAAATTCATAAACTGGCCCCTTGTATGAAATAAGCAGTAGTAACTTTACTTGTCATCAAGTATTACGAAGGATTTGCAAGTCCTGCACTGCGTAAAGTTTACAAAAACTACGGGGCTGGTGGAAGTGGATAGGGAGTACAGTATCCATTAGCATCAGGGTCTGAGCCATCAGGACAGGTTGTTGTTGAAGGTAGTAGTTGAGAAGGCTGAGATGGGATGCTGGTGTTGTTTTCAAGTGATGAAGACTGTCGATGTGGTGTGGATGATGTACAGTTACCATTAATGTCAGGTGCTGAACCATTAGAACATACTGTTGTTTGGCACTTACCATTAATGTCAGGTGCTGAACCATTAGAACAT
>JBEVTH010000066.1:0-12097 GCA_041156085.1 Candidatus Nitrososphaera maunauluensis | reverse complement strand
AAGAGAAAGTATGCCAAGATGATGTATTGTTTGTAGAGTTTTCAACTTACCTACCTATGAAAAAATTTAATACTGCCTATGAGGGACAAACCTAACTTTAAATAGCCTTTAGGCAATTCACGCGTTATCAGTTCAATGACGTTTCTAGATAAAAGAGATTATGATATTATCGTAGCCGGTGGGGGACTCGCAGGAATGATCGTTGCATCATCAGCAGCATACTATTCAGAACAAACTTTGCGCATTCTAGTCATAGATAGAAACCCATTTCAATTAATAGGTAAAAAAACTATTACAGGATGGGTTTGTGGTGATGCTGTTGGAAAAAATACAGTAGATTATATGTCAGACCGAATTGGCATTAAATGGGGATATCCGGAAATTGAACATCCTGTAAAAGGTGTAGTGGCATATTCACCTAATCATGAAACTGCTGTACCTTTTGATGGAGATGGGTATATTCTCAACAGAAAACTATTGCCTCAAAAACAAATGAAGGACGCATTAAAAGTCGGAGTCGAGCTGAAGGACATGGTCGCTTTGCGCTCATTAATCGTAGATAATGATAGAGTAATTGGCGTGGAAGGAGATGATCTTTCCTACAAATCTCCATTCAAAAGGACTGCAAAGATAGTTGTAGATTGCACCGGCGTTACGTCAGTTCTCAGAACCAATCTCCAAATAAAGTCATTTATTCAAAGGAGAATCGATCGAGATGATCTGGAGGGCACAGGTAGATACATTTATGACTTTGACATTGCAAAGGAAGACAAGACATATTTCGATCCAGATTACTGCATTATACATTTAGATCAAAAACTGGCTCCAGGAGGATACGCTTGGGTATTTCCCAAAGGAAATAATAAGGTCAACATAGGTCTTGGTGTACAGCAAAAAGCATTTGATAAAATGAACAAGGGTATAGAGGTTCATAAAAATTTGAAAACACTCATAGATGAATATGTACAGCTCAATAGCGTTATTTCGAATCCAAGAATTTCCGATGGCGAAATGGATAAAGGCAATGGTTGGGGTACGTGGCAAGTCTCAGTCAGAAGACAAAATGATTGCCTGGTTGCAAACGGATACATGCTTGTTGGAGATTCCGCATGGATGCCAAAACCACTTGATGCTGGAGGAATTGGACCAGCAATTATTGCAGCTACTATTGCTGGAAAAACTGCTGCAGAAGCGATTCAATCAAATGATACGTCCGAGAAAGGTTTATGGAACTATAATAAGGAATTTGTAAATGACTATGGGTATAAGACGGCAGGCCTTGAAGTATTCCGCAGAATGTTGCAGGGTTTGACAAATGAACAAATTAACTACGGTATGAAACATTTTCTGTCAAAAATGGACGTTGATAAAATCAGTAAAGGAGAACATCCTGAATTTGGGGCAGTGGAAAAAATAGGCATGTTAATAAGAGGAGCGCTTAACAAAAAGTTGGCAGAAAATCTGGCGTATACTTCTAAATTAAACGAAAAACTAGTAGAGCACTACTATAATTATCCAAATAGACCTGAGGAATTTCCACGGTGGCAGCAGAATCTGAATAATTACTTGGAGCAAGCATTTTCAAAGTTCAAATAATTAGATTAGGTTAGGGCGTAACTAGCCTTTTTTATTTCTATCTAGAAACAAAGTATTGCATTCATTAAAGATATCGTCAGGTAGTGGGATTTTGAAGTTTTTTTTCTAGATTATCAATTGCCTTTATTATTACCTCCCGTCTGGTCTCTTCAGTAACCACTGCTCGAACATCTTCTATCAGCATCTTTGCAACATCCAGCTTTCTTCTCATACCTGAGACTAGATGGTCGTAAACAGCAAAAGGATATACCGCACCATAAATATCTTGCATTAACGAAAATAATTTAGCAGCATCTTGTGCTCTTCCTACTCTCATTTTGTCATATACCATTCTCTTTATCTCTCCTATGCAATCCAGTAATCCTGTAATATATGATGACCCTGAGACGTTCAATTCTTTCATGCTAGGTATTGGTGAATCTTGCAAGACGCACTTCAGTCCATACGCCTCTACTATTTCCTGTTCAGCAGTTGCAATATATTTGTATAAATCAGATTTAGAATATTGCCTGAATTCTTCAAGCATGGTCTTTGCCTGATGCATGTTTATTTTTGCTTGATCTATTTCGTTGCGGTGTAACGCTACAATCGATTTGCTACAAAGTGCAATTACATCGCGAGTTCCTTTAATTAGTTTTTCTCGTCTTTCTTCAACATCTCTCAAGTCAAAATTAATCTCATCAAGTGAGCTTTGAACATTGATAAGCATCGAAGAACATTTTCTCATATTTCAATAAAGACTTTGCTATTATACAGTAAGAAATATCAACCAATATTACAGGTACTTAAAAAGGTATGGATACATGCATAGATGGATCACGTTATTATATACTGCGCTCACCATCAACATTTGGGAGTATTGGATTGAAAAGATGTTGTAGGGAGAGTTATTTAATTGGGTAATATTCGTAGAAGCAGAGGATATAGCTTTGAACACACATTAGTACAAAGGTTGAATGATGGAGAGTGGAATGCCAGACGCTTGGGCGGTTCTAGTACTGGCTTACCGGATATCATTGCTGTCAACAATATCGATGCTATTCTCTTATCAATAGAAGCAAAGTCAGGAACAGGTGACATCCTATATGTTCCTCAAGATCAAATAAAAAGAAGTCTACTTATACGAAATATGTTTAGCTTTTACACAACAAGACATTTTATATTGGCCTTCAAGTTTATGAGAAAAAAGAGGCTCAAAAGAAAGGGTCGAATTGTTTATGAACATCGTAAATTAATTGAATATTATAAGGTCGCAGATAAATTTGATGCTATGAATGACATTCCGATTGTGAAATGCACATATGACGGGAAAACTTTTGCTATTCAAGGAAAAAAATCTGTAAAGCTTAATCTACCTGATTATGAAATGCCTTTTCAAAGAATAGCATCATCTTTGCACGCAGAACCTTTTCGTTCTTCTCCTTCCTCGTTTTCAAAAAAAAATCTGTTCACGTCTAAAAGCATATTTAGTAGCAACCTTTCTCATAATGATATCAAATTTTGAAGGGTAAACAGATGACAAAAGAAAAAGCTATTACTTCAGATCAAATGTATAGAATAGAAGAGAATGGGCATACTCTAATTGGAATGCATCGAGTGTATATGATGGAAAATGCAGGACATGGCCTTGCAGATTTTATAATCAATAGATTCAAGATCAAATTAAAAGGAATGGAAATTCTTGCCATAGCCGGTACAGGAAATAACGGAGGTGATAGTTTTGTTGCATCGAGACATTTATCAGGTTATTATGGCGCCATCGTGAAAGTAGTTTTATTAGGCTTTCCAAGTGAGCTTCGAACTGAAGAAGCAAAGATTAACTGGGGAATAGTCGAAAAGATGGATTCGTTAGAGACCGGGTTTGTCAATGGAATAGGTGATGAAATTAAAAAGAAAATTTCAAAGGCTGATATTATTATTGATGGAATTTTTGGAACTGGAATTAGAGGAGAAATTCGTGAGCCTCACGCATCTATTATCGAAATGATAAACAAATCAAAAGCATATGTTGTTTCAGTTGATATCCCTTCCGGGATTGATCCTAATACGGGGAAAGCTCATGATAGATGTGTAAATGCTGATGCAACAGTTACTTTCCATAGGATGAAAGTTGGCCTAATTAATAACAGAAAGTACACCGGCTTAATTCATGTAGAAAGGATAGGAATCCCTCAAGAGGCTGAAAGAGGAGTAGTGTAGAATCACATTGAGAGTTGTACAAATTCCAGTTGGCCAAATGGCAAATTTTACCTATATTATAGCTGATGAACAAAGCGGTGAAGCTGCTATAATTGATCCATCTTGGGATTTGGAAAGAATATTTGGAACTTTAAAGAAAAATAGCTGGAAAGCAAAATATATTGTGAATACTCATACTCACTTTGATCATGTTTTAGGTAACGAACAAGTAGCTGAAATCACCGGTGCTCAGATCATTCAGCATAAAGATTCAAAACTTATCAAACAAGTATTAGTATCTGAAGGCGATGTAATTAAGGTAGGAAATATTCCAATAAGGGTATTGCATACTCCCGGTCACTCCAAAGATAGTATATGTCTAGTAGTCGATGGTGAACTGGTATTTACCGGCGATACATTATTTGTGGGGAACTGTGGAAGAGTAGACCTTCCAGAGAGTAACCCTAAAGAAATGTATAACAGTCTGTTTCAAAAAGTTATAAAGCTTGAAGACTCTCTCATAGTTTATCCAGGGCACGATTATGGATCGCGTCCAACATCGACAATTGGTCAAGAGAAAGAAACCAATTACGTATTGCAACCGAGGTCATTACCGGAATTTCTTGGCTTTATGGCAAGTGAGGATTAGTCCTTGCATGAAGAAAAAAAGTACCGTGACATAACAAGTTTAAATCAATCCCGTTCAGGGCTAGGTAACATTTCAACCATAACTAACCCAATTTTTATTTGTGTAATATCATATACTGGAACTAGTGAAATTCCGGGCATTACCATGGCAGGTGCAAATGCAGAGCTTCTAAAATTTACTTCAGCAGCTGATTCAGAATTTCTTTACTATGGACATTGTAAATGTATTAATAAAGTTCCAGCTACTCCTGACGGAATGCCGACCCCTGCGATTATTACTAGAAGTGCTTTACAATTAGCAGATATTCCATTTTTAATAGTCGATGCAGGTTCTAAAATTAAACCTTATATTCCGTACATTTCGTTTAGTGTTGAATCTGGAAGAAATATCAAATATGAGCATGGAGTGAATATTAGCGAGGTTAAAAAGGCATTTGATTATGGAAATATACTTGGTAAACAACTTTCAAAAAGTAATGATTTAGTAGCGGTAGGTGAAAGTATTCCGGGCGGTACCACTACTGCTTTAGGAGTTTTACTTGCGCTGGGAGTAGATGCGAAATTCAAGGTGAGTAGCAGCATGCCATACAATCCTCACGTTCTCAAAAACAATATCGTTGAAGAAGGTATGAAAAGATCTAGAATCAGTTATGGTGGGCTAAAAGATTATCCGTTCAAGGCTATCTCTTTATTTGGAGACCCTATGATACCCTCTGTAGCAGGTATAGCTGCCGGAGTAATGAGTTCCAAAGGTAGAGTTATGCTTGCTGGTGGTACACAGATGTCTGCAGTAGTTGCTACATTAAATGCACTTCACATATCAATTGATAATTTATGTATCGGAACCACATCATATGTTGCGGGAGATCGTTCTTCAAATCTTGTTGACCTTATGAAGTTAATATCAAAAGATGTTCCAATTTATTCGTCGAACCTTCACATGGTTGAATCCAGCAAACCTGGTCTACAGGCTTTTGCAAATGGTTATGTAAAGGAAGGTGTAGGCTCAGGTGGAGTTTCAATTATTTCAATGCTGCGATCAAAAGATACTATAGATGGAAGATCTTTACTAAAAGCAATTGAACGTGAGTATGAAACTGCTATAGAGAAAAAGGATAAGGAATAGCAGTTTTCTTCTTTCTATTTGTTATTCCTTCTATGATAAAATGTTTTTGAAATGGTTCTAAAGTTAAGAAATAACCATGAGCTAATAGGAATGGTATTCAAATTTATGAAGTTTTAATTCCTTCATGCTCACGAGAGGCTTTTCACATTTTTCGCACTTCCATCGATGATTTGCTGTTGCAACCTCGGAGAAAGTTAGGTAACTAGATTCTCCACTCTTAAATCCAGTTGCTGGTGTAGATTCTGCACTCTGGTATTTATTTGTAGATGTAAACATATTGTTACTGATCTGCAATTGCTGATTGTATATTTGTATGAAATGTAAACCCCTCTGTGTAATTGTATAGAGTCGGTCTTCTTTCTGATATTCTATTAAACCTTTTTCCAATAGGACGCTCAAATATTCCTTTAACTGTGAATGTGATAGATATGCCTTATACATTATCCTTGTTTGACTTTCTCCTCTCCTATTGCTATTACAGTTGATTGCCTCTAGAATGAGCGCAATTCTTTCTGTTTCACTTCGATGTTTCATATTTTTCTCCCCAAATGAATACTATCAATAATACAAACGATACTACTTAATAATAGTAACTTATCGCTAAATAATATTATTATGCCCTAAATTAATACTAAATGCGGCATCCATTTTTACCTATTCATCTTTTATCGTCACAATTTGTTATCGTAATTAGATGTTTTCTATATATCGGCATAATAAAAATTATAATGAAAAAAAAGTATTATCTATTGTGACGTCATTTGTATCATGAAAGTTTGTCGAAGAAGTATGTGATATTAAATACCATCATCTTTATCTCCTGCTAATGGAAATGTAACATTCCTATTGTGACACATTGGTATTGGATTCCTTTGTCCCAGAAACGTTAGATCCAACGGGTTCCAAAATTCCAGAATAGAGTGCGTACCATCCAGCTTTAAACTCATAGCGAGAAGCTGACTGAGAATAGGAAAGGTATAAAACTAATAATTCGTATAATGCATTATGTCAGCAGACACCAGTACCGATTTTACATTCAAGTTTACTGAGTCAGGTGGACTAACACCACGGTATTTGATGGTATCATTCGATTCCAAAACAAATATGCTCACATCTTCTACTGATATTAGCGGGAGCAATTTATCTCACAAACCTATTCCTGACTCTGAAAAAGAGGAACTAAAAGACGAAATTACTAATAATAATTTCTTTGGTTCCAAACTCGATTATCCGCCTGTAAAAGAAGACCCAAGCTTAGTTGCGTATAATTTGTCGGTCACAATGGGTAGCAGAACACATACCACAACTTGGACTAATGATTCTAAAGAAACACCTGAGGGAGTAAGTAAAATTGTTAACGCAATTAGAAGGATAACTGCTAAAGAAAAGGTTGTTTAGTCTTTTATATTTATGCTGATATACAATACGTCCATATATAGGGGATTCTCTGTCTCCAGAAGCTGATCATTGCAAAAAGATGGGAAGGTCAAGTGAAGTTAAACACGGCTCTAACAGATGCGGCTAAAATCAAGATACAAATTGGCAGTAACATAACAAATCCCTTTCTTTGCTTATTTATTAAAGCCAAGGCAAGGGCAGCTGGGATTTGAAAAGGAATATCATAGAACACTCTAGTCTGAATTATCCAATTGCCGAAGAGAAAAGGAATAATGCCTATCGATAGAAATACAATTAGAAATATATTGGACGGTTCGGATAAATTGGAACGAAAAAGCCAGTATGAACCTAGCGCGAGAATTATGAAATTGCTGAATTGACCTCCTACGAAAGAATATACAGTACGCAACAAATTGCTCCATCGTAAAGAAAACTGCTCTGGGCCTGCTGTGTTGTGTGCAATCTCTCCAATGTCGCGCTGTATGTTATCGGCAATTCCAATCATAATTATTCTACCAATATTAATTATGGCAGAAGATAAGACAATAATTAGGACTAAAACTATTCCCTTTTTGGAATAATAATGATTCCATTTAAGCATGACTCCTAAGAATATAGTTGTAAACACTGTCAGTACTATCCAGGTAAGTGAATGGCTGAGCATCAAAATTATCGTCAAAATGAAATATATTGCAAGATTCCCTATTCTTGATCTTTTCAAAAATCTAACAAGGAAAACAAATGACAAATATCCAATTATAAGTGCAAACCAATTTGCGTAGAATCCTGCATATAGACCTATCAATATATGAAACGATACTGCAGTTAGAAAAGCCGCGAATATTGAGGTACCGTCGTTTGAAGTAAGCTCGCGTGTTAAGAAATAGATAACCAAGACAAGTGATGGTGCCAGTATCATGGGAAGATACTCAATAGTATAGAATAGATTGGAATTAGCGAATTTGACAAACAAAAATAAAAAAAATAAGAAAAACGGCCGATCTCCGTGATTCTGTACCACAAATGCATGATGAATGAATTCTTGACTATTTTTTGAATGTAGTAATGGAAGTAGCCATTTAACATAATAATCAGAGTCAACTCCTACTTGACGATTATCTTTGTTAATGGCTGGAAGATGTGGTATAAGGACCACAATAATCGACAATAACATAAAAAATAAAATGTAAATTATTTTAGAGCTTGACTTTATGCGGAAGCCTGTGTCAGAGGAAGATAAGTCGAGCGTGTTGTTTTTAATCTTTAATATTCCAACCATAACTTCATTAATAAGTAACTTGGAGGGAAGAGAAGTGATTAACAAAAGTATCAAGATAGGAGAAAATGTAGAGAATAGTAGAAATACATCATATGCATAATTACGTATATTTGTCGAGCTTAGTTGAAGAGAAAAAAATGATGATGATGCATTAACAAGCCCGATGATACCTATAAAAATACCTATTATTGAGAGATAGTTTACTGGTAAGTTGGTATGGTTAGTACTATTAAGAATACTCATATTCCTTTTGGATAAAAATTTGTTAAATAGTGAAAAAGATATTATAATAGGAATTGAGATTAATGCGGCAATATCAAGGATGGCTGCAGAAAGATTAGAACCTTCCGGTAGCAGCCATATTGGTGTTATTATTGCAACATAGATTATAGGAATCACAGATTTTATCCTGGTTCTGAGAGATATCGTAAGCCATAGTGCCACACCGGAAATGATTATTATATGATCCAAGTACCTGTTAATTATATAAATATCAAAAAATGTGAAGTAGATAACACGATGTTCCAATGGATAGACGTTAACTTTAAGGTACGAGCCGACTGTATAAATATAGAAAAATGAAATTATCGCAATGACTGCAGAGTTTATGATTGACAGACGAGACTGATCTTTGCCGAGAATTTCCGTTATGTATTCAACCGATCTTTTAAGTTTGACACTCAACAGAGTCTTCCTTTAAAAATGAAAAGCCTTGATGATAAAAACTATGGTTTTGGTTGATTTTATACTATATTGCTACGCGATATGTTATAAGATCTAATTTCTTTATCTAACTGCAGGTATATATTGAACACGAAAGACGTTAATGTTTAAATTCATTATTAAAGGATTTTAATATCTTTGTCTTAAATTTAGGCTCATTATTGTTGGATGGTATCGTATTCTTATTTGACGGATTATTGTTACTAGGTGTTACTGTCTTGCTTGAGTCATGAAGAGGGACAGGAAAAGAAGAAGTTGTTGTTGTTGTTGTTGTTGCAGGTTGTTGTGTTGTTGGAGGAGAAATCGCAGTTACTATTGGAGCCTTCGTTTGACCGGTGACAGCGGCAGTAGGAGTAGGAGTAGGACTAGAAATACCTACTCCCGTTACATTCACACTATAAAACGATACTGCACTAGGATTACTAGAGCACACATATTTAGCTGTAATTTTATTATTTGGTCCTTGTTTGATTGTAGTATATTTGGAAGAAAGTAAATAGTTCCATTTAGAATAATCTGCTACCCCGCCTGCTCCAGCAGCCTTTGCTGGTTGATATGGCTTTATACCATTCACAATAATGGATACTTGGCAATGAGATGTTGGATTGCCAGCAGCAACTGCAGTAGCTCCTGACACGGTAAGATCTTTACCTGTTGGAACTTGCTGACCCTTGGTAGGTGAGGTTATCTTTACAGCATGTAGTTTAGAATTAAGAGAAGATGGAGGCAGTTGTATCGATGATGATTGTGGCAGTGGTGCTGACTGTGACGATGGTGATTGCTGTGTAATTGTAGGAGGCTTTCTTGGTGAAACTACAGTATTAGGAAGTTCTTTCTCGGCATAAACGATACTGGTCGAAGCCGCGGACAGTAAACTGAGAGCTAGTAATAGTATGATTGTTGAAGACCTACTCATCATATTTTATCCTTGCTACTATTTGATATAAGAATTCTATCTTGGCTACCAACTTGCGTTAATATTCATTCTATTTGTTGAATGCTATTTGTCGATAAAAGTGGGTAGGGTAGGGTAAGCATCAAATTAAATTGTATGGGTAGGATAAGCTAAACCTTATTATTATTTGAATTAGATTGAAAGTTGCTGTTACAGGAGGGAGTAGAACATGGACAGAATTTTGATTGTCAGTTGTTTATCTCTCGTCTGCGTTCTAGTAGTTTTACCGTGCATGCCACCTACGTTGGTAGTCCATCATAGGGTAACAGGTTCATTCGAGCAAATGCTGCCCAACTTTTCTTATATTTCTAAAGCTTATGGACAGATGTCAAGCGGGCCGGAAAACGAAATCCTTAATATCGTTCTCAGTAATACCGGTAGCAACATTAATAAAAATACAACTATACACAACCAAACAATTGTTAGTGGTAATGTTGATAAATCCTCTAATCCGAATTACAGTATAAGTTTTATTACATTATTGAGCGACTCTCTATTTTCTGTTTATAGAATGTTTGCTGCATTAGGAATATCATTTCTCGTTGCGACAGTAATTGGAATTACGGCAGCTCGAAAACCTTTGGCAGCTAGAGTAATTATACCAATTTTAGATATTCTTCAGTCAGTTCCAATACTTGGATTCTTTCCTGCAGCAATCGCGTTTTTTATTGCTATATTCAATGGTAGCCCAATAGGGATCGAGTTAGCGGCAATATTTCTAATATTCACTAGCATGGTATGGAATATGATATTTTCGGTCTACGAATCCGTACTCTCAATTCCATCAGAATTATTGGAAACATCTCGTGTATACAGGGCAAACCCCTTACTGCAGCTAAGAAGGCTCTACCTACCTGCCAGTATACCTAAATTGATCTATAATAGTATAGTGTCTTGGGCTAGTGGATGGTATTTCCTTACAGCGGCTGAGATCATATCATTAGGATCAAAGAAATTTACACTCCCGGGGTTAGGTAGCCTACTTGGTAACTCTGTCTATTCTGGACAGTACGTAGAATCCTTAGTGGCACTCGCAACGTTAATCTCGATCATCTTGCTAACAGATTTTTTCTTTTGGCGGCCTCTGGAGTCATATGCTGCGCGCTTCAAATATGACTATTCTTCTTCTTCTTCTCTTGATAAAGAGACTCAAAAACATCATCATCATTTTACACTTGCCCTGAGAAGAGCTTCGTTTCCATCAATTCACTTAGAATATCTAATTAGAAATCCACGGCCATTGTTACACTTAAAATCTAACAGGTTGATAGAGACTCTGGCAAAAGTAGCATATTCTTCTGAGTTACGAATATTTCCTGCCATCCATGAATGGTTTGACAACAAGCTAAATCTCAGAACATTTGAGTTTATCACATTATCAGTTCTAGCGGTATTTGTAGTTGCGCTTATTATTTTCGAAGGGCAAGTAATATACAAATCATTCTATGCTCTCTATAACATGTGCTTATCACTTTATAATGATCCCCGGAGCATAAGAATTATTTCCCAAATCCCTCTGGCACTCTTGCTCTCGTATCTAAGACTAGCAGCGGCCTATCTTATAACATTGGCATGGACTATACCTGTAGCCATTAGAATTGCACATAGTCCCAGGTTTGATCGTATTATGCCTCTTTTTCAAACCTTTGCGGCAATCCCGGCTACAGCATTCTTTCCATTTGTGGTTATACTTGTAAATTACGTACCAGGAGGCTTTGAATTTCTATCAATATTATTGATATTAACCGGAATGCAATGGTATGTGCTATTCAATTTAATTGGTGGGGTGCGTTCGATATCTGGAGACATAGAAGAAACAGCGCGAGCATTCAGAACTACAAAGTCCCAGTATATTAGACGGGTTCTGTTCCCATCAATATACCCATCATTCATAACTGGCAGTATTACAGGATGGGGTGGAGGATGGAACTCTTTGATAGTCGCAGAATTTCTTGTATTTGGAAACTACAGATATTCTGTACTTGGTATGGGATCTCTTTTAGATAAAGCTGCCTACGACATAGGAAATACTGTCCTGGTACTTCTGATAGTTGGAATCATGTCGGCGGTAATCGTTACAATAAACCGTCTGGTATGGAGAAGACTATATAGAAAAGTTATAAGAAAATATAGTATGAGCAGCTAGAGTTATTATTCACTACTATTCACATCATTGACCCACGCCATGTCAAGG
>JBEVTH010000065.1:0-12139 GCA_041156085.1 Candidatus Nitrososphaera maunauluensis | reverse complement strand
TTGGCTGCTCTTTTAACAAGTCGAGTATATAACGACGAGAGAATCCTCTTGGAATTGAACTTCCCACTCGTGATAACCAATACGATATCATTGTTATATTAGTCCAACAATACGAGATGCTTTTAAAGTTAAATAGCATAATGGTGCAAAAATAAGAATCATGTTATCAGCTTTTGGTGGTCGATTATTACTACCTACTACTGAATAGCTTATGAGATATTAGCATTGACTGGATTTTTTATAGTAAGATATGAAATATTGAGCTAGAAGTAATCTGGTTTTAACGAACTAAAGCATCGGTCTGCACACACGATCTATTAGTATACTAAAGGTTCGGTTTACAACTTAAGCCATCCTTGGACCCCTTATAAAACTATCCTTTCTATTTTTGGCAACTTCTAGAGCATCTCCTTCAAAAGGTTTAACACCATCTTTTCTTAATTCAGAAATCTTTTTCTTTAAATGAACCGGTTCAACTTCAGACAATGATATGCTATCTAGTTTATTCAGATACTTAATTACCTCTTTAATCTGAAACGCATATCTTGTAATCTCTTCGTCTGTTAATTCTAACCTTGAAAGCCATCCGAGATGTTTTATTTCATCCTTAGATACCATGATAATATTATATTCCTCCTTATCTGTATCTATTTTCTTCTTATGGAGTTAATCTATCTATATCCCTTGGATATAGGGTTACATCACGTATGTTTTCGATATCTGTAATGGCCATAAGTAGACGCTCCAAACCAACGCCAAAACCGGCATGAGGTGGAACTCCATAATCAAATACTCTAAGATGATAATCAAATATTTGAGTATTCAACCCCTGTTTTCTCATTCTTTCCAATAAATCATCCTTTCTGTTTATTCTTGTACTACCAGACGATATCTCAAGACAACCGTACATCAGATCAAATGATTCACATATACTCTCAGATCCTTCCACTGGTTTAGGTTTTACGTAAAAAGGTTTTATACTGGTAGGCCAGTCCGTGATAAAATAGAATCCATTCATTGAATTATCTAGTATGTTTTTCATTATTTGAGGTGAAAGATCATCTCCCCATTTAATTCTCTCTCCTACTGATTGTAACTTACTTATTAAATCAGAATAAGAATATTTTGGAAATGGCAATTTAGTATTTGGCAATTCAAGATCAAGATAATCAAGGTCGTGTGTATTCTTTTCTTTAATTGAATTGACAATATAGTAGATCATTCTCTCAAGCAATGACATTATATCATTATAGTCTATAAAGGCCTGCTCAACATCAATAGATATCGCCTCTGAAAGATGTCTGTTAGTACGCGATGGCTCTGCTCTAAAAATCGGACCTATTTCAAATACGTTTTCAAATGCCATGGTGAGTTGTTCTTTATACAACTGGGGACTCTGAGCCAAAAATGCTTCTCTATCGTAATAAAATATTGGAAATAATGCCGCACCACCTTCTGTTGCAGTAGCAATCATTTTTGGAGTATTTACCTCAATGAATCCTTGTTTTATAAGAAATTCCCTGATTGCATTCAAAGTCGTATGGCGAATGTGAAAAACGCTCTGCAGCACGTTTCTACGAAGGTCTAATGCCCTCAAATTCAACCTTGTATCAATACCAACTGATAATGTTTTACTCTGGACGAGAAATGGAGCTGCTTTCTTGGCTATGGAAAATATCTTTAATTCTAAAGGGATGATTTCCGCGCCGTTTGGTGCTTTCTCCTGAGATCTAACTTTTCCTCGAACTGCTATTGTACTAAGTTCTCTTACCTGCTGTATTTGTTCAAATAATTGTTCAGTGCATTCACTTTTCTTTGCAATAACCTGTATGTCACTATATCTGTCTCTTATCATGATAAATTGCATATTGCCATGATCACGGACAGTAGAAACCCAGCCCATAATTATTACTTCCCTGCCATTAAGTGACATATCGATTTCAGATGAATAGTGTGTCCTTCTCCATTGTCCCATCTCCTCTTCTTGTTTTACTTCACTCAATTTTAAGACCTGAATCGTGTTTAAGCTTTATTGAAGAGGTTAATTTAACCTTTCAATGTAGAAGGAACTTTAGTAGTACCTATTTTGGTAACTATTTGATAGTATTCTATATAAGATAAGGACAATCAATGTTTAATAATTTAATTACTATTTAATACAAATCTAAATTTGTGATGCTTATAACAGCAGCAGCTCCTGCTTCTTATTATTGCAAACTTTTTGCAACAATAAATATCTTGTTGGTTCATTTTCTAATATCTATTTATAGTTGATCTTTAACTGCCTTAGTCATCACATAGCTTCTCCTTGGAATTGTGACTTGATGAAGGCTTGCGAATATGTTTTGACACAGTCTGAGATTGAGACGTCGATTCCAACTATGATTTAACGTATTCTTTATATATTAATTATTAACAAATATATCTTGATGGACCAAATCTATCTCTTCCATAGGTAACAAAAATCCTTGGGTTTCCAAGGTCCATCATGCCAACTATGGACTTTTGGTATTAGTCATTTAAATATGCTATTGGAAGTAATTAACTAATCAGAGGTACATATCGATAATGTTCCTTATGAGTTTCAGAGTAAAATTACCAAAATACTACAGCTCTTGGGGAGTAAGATGGGTTAGCGATAAAACGATCAGTATTTTGAACACTGCCAACAATGATAATGATCTATTCTTATTTGTTTAAAAAAGGCTTTCATAATAATATGTATTACTATCAGAAACCATTATTGGAATGTTCACCCATAAATGATTTTGAACCGTTGCTGAATGATGATTCCACTGGAACGTCCGGAAAGTTTTCGTTCATTCTATGTCCTGCAACTGCACCTGCCTCAACCAAAATCCTGTCTACATCTTCGCCTCCAGCATCAAATGTAAACGAGGTATTATTGTTATCTATGCTCCCTCCATTCATCATAATGTCACTGAAAACCCTATTAATTTCTCCTAGTTCTGTGTCTAGTTCTGGAATAACACCTGACATGCCAGATCTTACCTTTGTCAATGCTCCCACTGTTGGACCTATGGAACTCATTACATCTCCAATACCGACTGTTAATTCCATTCTATGCTGTATCTGTTCTACTGACATCTTTACTTGTGAAATCATCTTAGTTGTCCTCTTGATCTGTGCTAATTCATCTGACATCATCTTAACTTGTTGTGCATCATGTTTTTGCAAATTTAATACAACTTGGTTGAAAAGTGTCTTTTCCTTTACTCTTAAATTCTCTAAAATAATGTTTAGTTTATGATTTTGTCCCTGGATTTTATTCCTTGCAAATTCAATCCGGGGCTTGAGCGGTTGTTGTGTCCTCAAGTTTTCCTTTATCTTCTCTGAATTATTTAGTCTTCTTTCTTTATCCCATCCAATACTAAAATTCGTCATTGGAACATAGGCTTGTAAAATGACGTTAAATTACAGTGTCATAATTGAGTAACTAAGTAGTAATATTTTATAAACATGATATATATTTTATCGAGGTATATGTTGTCATTACTATGTTCTTGGTTAGGTGTTTAAAGAATTGTATGTTAATGAAATAATATTAACGAAAACAGATTGCAAAGTATGAAATGAAGTATATCTTGAAGAAAAAACGTACTTGTACTCTAAGGCGATATTTGTTTATCTTTGCAAATTTCTGATTTTATCAAGTTCCTCATCACTTTTGTTAGCTGAATCTATTCCTAATGTATTTGCTGCTATCTCAATCTTTTCTCTATTATTGAATACCATCTGCATTTTATATTGCTTTTTCAGTAAAACCGTGAATCAAATGAAATTTCATTTCATATTCTTAGAATTTTCAACTTATTCCAGCAGGTGGTTGACTTGACTGACTATGCCCCATTCTTTGATGGGAGCTTAGCTCCTCTGCACTACTAAAAGTTTTACCGCAGGTATTGCAGCGATATTCCTTGGGCTTTCATGAGGATGATCTATAAGATGTTGTACCCATAAAGTTGTTATATTTAATTATCATCTAAAGAGTTATTTAAGCTAGCAGTCTTAATTATTCTATCTTTGTAGAAATTAATTAATTGATTCATCAAGCTCTTTGTGTATTTTTGAAAAGTGATTTCCTTCTTTCAGTCACAAAAATGACATGGTATAATAAATAATAATAATAATGGTACAAGAAACTCCTCATAAATAATATGCCATCCTGATAAGTAAGTCTCTACTGTTAATCGGGAAAAACCATTTACAGCGTACAAACCAACTGGAAAAGGGTAGAATTTTGCAGCCATATTCCAGAGAGCCTTATGAGATAATGTTTCCCCGTAAAAGATATAGGCACTAGTAGCAGTATCCTGAAGGACAATCAGGCATTTCTAATAATCTTGATCTAAGTCTAAATCATATTCTGCTGCAACATTTTTGTCTATTTCCTCTTTTCTCTTTATAAAGAGACTATACCTTTTATTCCATAATTTTATTGAGCGATATTGCTTAATACCTATTACAAGCCATATTAAAGAGACTATAACAATACCAACCAATAAAATGCTAAGAAAAAGTCCAAACTCGCTTTCCTTCTCAAGGACAAGAAAGAATGAAGGGTGAAGCAGTAGAAAGATTGAAAGACCTATTGCAAGAGGAGCGAGAGCAATAGCCGAAACAGAAAGAGCAAGAGCAAGAGACAGCGTGTTCTTTGTTTTTTGAAGTATCTGTTCTATAAAATTATCCATTAGAGTTATGACATTGTGGCGAAATGTGTTATTGGGATCCTCATTATCATTATTCAAACAAGATCATCTTAAAACAGTTTTTAAAGTTAAAAAACTTTAACTAATTTGTTCAGAATTTCTTTGGCATGTGAATAAACATCTTATACGTCATTATCACTTGAAACTGATCTCTATTCTATTGGAGCTAGCCAGTCGATAAGCACATCCAGTTCATCACAAACTATGGTGATCTTTATTGGGCCCAACGGAGACTCGCTTTCATCTTCAATTATCACTACAATTCCAGCAGCTGCTGCCTGCTTATTCAAGAAGAACCAAGTAGTATTTGTTATTCTGTTATATGTTAACATCCTCCTCAAAACTCCCATTGAAGATCTAGATCTAATTTGATGATAAATGGTATTCAATGAATCGGTTCCGATAGATCTGGCAACAATCCTGCTATTATAGATGAGTTGTGGGGAACATTTATCAATAACATTAGTAATGGCAGCAATTATTTTTTCAGAATATTCAGAAGGATTGACAGGAGCCTCGACCTTCAATTCGATTTGGGATGTCAGAGGAAATTTTCTCATTAGCTTCTTCTATTTTGTACTTACACATATTACTATTATTATCATCATCTAATTTCATCAATCCATTTTTGAATTATTGCAAAAGCTTTCTGATTTAATTCTTCGATTGTTATCTCGTTGTTAGACAATGTTTCGTCAGCCAAAGCGATTGCTTCACTAATGCCTACTGTCAATTCACGTTTATCACGTGTTGTAAAATGGTCTCTGACTAGTGGATCATCAGTTCTGGCTCTTTCTTTCAAATGACAAAACCTTATAATTGTTGATGCATGAATTGCAAGTACTTTAACGTGCCCTATAGTGTTTAATACTTCAACTTCGGCAATGCTACGGATACCATCAACAACTATATTGCTAGTAATGTTACCATTTGCTGTCTCTCTTTCAACTTTTCTTAAAATTAAATGAGCAATTGCCCCTGGACCCAAATCCTTGCGCAATTTTAACATTAAATTGCCTAAATTAGCGTCGGTCGGCTCTAAATTTTGCTGTCTAGCTTCTTCTCTTACTATGTCACCCATTGTTATTACTAAAAATCCTTTTTTCTTGAGTGAATCTGCAACAGTGGATTTACCTGCACCAGGCATACCCGTTAGACAGACAATAAGATGCTTGTTTTGTTTTTTGGTTTCCAATCTACAGTTCCTTCTATTTTTTTTGTTTTTGGTGTATATTATGTCACCTACCATGTAACTGTATGATCAAAGACAAATTAGAACCATATAATAAGTAGCAAATAGCACTTTATATCCCCATACATAATATATGAATCCCAAGTGCTGATCGTAATTCTGTTTTTTTCTGATACCTTTCCTTCATATAACTTATGGAATGAATGTGTTATTCTTCCCATTTCCTATACCTCCTAATTGGATTTTAAAGCGTCATTCCTCCAGTTGTCTTAGAAAAATAATACTATTGCTTTAAAGTCATAGAACACAGCTGTTGATTTGGGAGTGGATAACCTTCGTCTATTGACTTTCATTCTTGTATGCTTGACAGACCATATGATATTCAGTCAAAACAAAGGCAGTTATAGTTACTATAACTAAAACAGCCATTGTAATTACTATAGTTATATACAATAGATATACAATAGTCCTCGAGTTATGTTGTTCATAACTCCTCTTCTAACATGGTTCAAGAACCATGATTAGAGTCATTCGTTGCCATAATATTTCTTAAATCAGTTACAATAGTCAATGAAAAAAATTAAAATGATACTAATAATTGAACTTTAAAAGAGGAATGAATAAACGAGCAAGCAATATTATACAACTTTTTTAGAATTGAATTATGTCGAACCATTGTTGTGCTTCTCTTCTTTCTTGGACTATTTTTCGTTTAACGGAATGTATATCCCATTGTCTTTGACTATCAACTCTAATGTTTGTCCTTTCTTTAGATCGAAGCCATCTAATACAGGTTTAGGTAAGACTATAACTGAACTAGTGCCTAGCGTTGTGATGGTAACAACATATTTTACAGGCATACTTATTACAACATAAGAAGCGATTAATATTTAACACTTACTATGAATACATATCTTTATATGTATTTATATTAATATGTAAATGTAGGTATTGTATGCCTAAAACTTTAACCCACATATTGATGGTTTCTACTGAATATCCTCCAATGCAAGGGGGTGTAGGACGTTATACATCCAATCTAACAAGAGAACTTCGCAAAATTGGCTATGAAGTGGACATTGCCTGTAATGAGAAAGGCGATGGTCAATTTTTTGGACTTTCACCCAGTAATGCCGATAATTCAGCTGTACTATTGAAAATAGTTGATGAGATACATCCTGATATTGTACATGTACAATTTGAACACGGTCTATATGGTATAAAATTAGATCTATTAAATCCCAAAAAGACCAGTACTAACATTGATTCATTTTACGAAATATGCAAGATTCCAATAGTCACAACATTTCATTCAGCATATAGTTTTAAAGAATGGATGAACCTTGTAGTCCCTCTAAAGTGGGCCGATTGGACAGGAAAGGTAGGTGTACTTGCAGGCATGTTAAAAGCCTATTGGGAGCACCTAGTGAATTACAGATCTTTCCATAATTTGAATAAGGACAAATTGAGAAGGAGTCAAGCAGGTATAGTATTTTCACAACATCTACTAAATATGATAGGTGGTAGCGAAGTAATTTATCACGGGGCCGAGTCCTTTATATCTTCTCGTCCCACCAAGAAAGAAGCACGAGCAAAATTCTCTTTGCCCCAAGAAGGACGACTAGCTTTGGCACTTGGCTTTAGGACAGCAACTAAAGGTTGGGATGTCCTTGAGAAGATGAAAGTTCCAGATGGATGGTCAATTGTAGTGAGCTCTTCAAAAAATCATTATAATAAGGAGAATCTCAATTTACAACTGGAAAAAAATAATAACATCCTTATCTTGGAGAGGGATTTTCTTAGCGAAAAAGATCTTGCGCTGTTATTCTATGCTTCAGATGCAATAATACTTCCATATAAGGTAAGCTCTGGTTCTGGTGTAATGTTTGATGCTTTGGCTCACGGGCTACCTTTTGTTGCAACCGATTTGGATTTTTTCAAAGAATTTTCTGCTCAAGGATTAGGTATAACTGTCAAACGGGTTCCCAATGAATTTTCCAATGGACTTGTAGCAATAGAGCGAGGTTATGCAGATTTTAAAGAATCTGTGGATATATTTAAAAAGAAACTTCGATGGGATGTTGTAGCCAAGCAACACGCTAAAATATATTCTCGAATAATAGAAAAGCAAGGAGATATGCTGATAGATAGCAGCATTGTAAATCGTATTAAAAAATAAATTGGTTAGTCAGAGTCACGATACACTGTAATGAATCTGCCATTTGTTCACTACCTTCCGTTCCTACCTGTTACCATGGAATTTTACCTAGCTCACATATATAACAAATCTCCCAATGAAAAAGCTACCCAATCTTGTCTATGTATGACTGCAGCAATAAAAAGCAATGTAGTAGAGGAGTGTCATCAGAGAGATAGAAACAAAAGAGAAATATTATTAGTTGTAATCGAGCCATCCTAGAAGGTGTAATGATGGTGGTTGTTCCTATTACATTCCTTGAGGTCGGAATGGGTGTGGTATGTTTTTTACTTGGATGACTTTTGGACTCGTGATTCGAGTTTATTCGTCTTGTTCTTTCATTGAAAGATGATAAGGCATTACAATTAATTCTATGATTCTGTTACCTTTGTTCCTTCCATTCCAAAGTTAGATTCTTCGTTTTCATGTGGAATGTGCATATGTATTGTTAATCTTTTTAGATAATAGTGTACATGTTATATCAAACCATGACATTACCCAAGGGTTACAAATCAAAAGTTAATAAAAAAGAAAAAGAAGAAAAGTCTACGAGCATCACAGGTAAAGAAACTAATAACACTAATACCTATTCAAACGATATTAAAGTCACTTCTGCATCGGCAGATGATTTTGTCAATAAGCAAGAAAATAAAGTAATAACTGATAATATCCGACCCAATCAAGAAGTGACTGTAGAAAATATCAGTGTAGATGAAGACACCGCTATTATTAATACAGTTACCACTACTCCCACAGCAGAAGGAAAAGTTCAATCAGAAACTGAATTGAAGGTGCCGCTGCAGGAAACCGAAAGAGAAGTTCAATCAGAAACTGAATTGAAGGTAATGTCTTCCTCTTCTACCACTTTGGCAGAAGAAGGAGAGTCAATTGGCACAATATCATCAGAACCTATAGATCCACATAGAAAGAATCTTGAGAAAGAAAAAATGCAAAATCTAGCATATAATAGTGATGTAGTGCTAGACGAAACCAAAAATAATATTAGAAGATCCATAGACGAGACAAGAAGTCAGATTCCACGTTATGGTCAAATAATAAATGACTCCCAAGAACAAGTTATTCAAGCTGCAAAGGAAATAACAGACGATTATTTGGAATCACAAAAAGAAATTATCAATTCACTTCAATCATTATGGACTCCATTTGTAGAGAATATATACAAAATCAATTATGAATGGTGGATATCTCCAAGAAAGATGACAGAAGTTTATTCAAGGATGGTTAGCAATTTTGCAGATAATATCATTACATCAACAAGGTTAGTGAAAAACACTGTATTTGCGAATATGGCAGCATTTAAGACTTCAATGCAGCAAGCAAAAGACAATGTTAATGATTTATCACGCATGGGAGTCAATGCAGCAAGAACATTTGAACAGACTTCAAATAATTACAATATTAGCACGAGAGGAGATCCCCGGCAGATACCCAAGGAGGACGTTTCAGGAGAGGTTGAAAAGGTGATAAGTGAACAAGGAGGCATAGAAGGCCAAAGAAAGGAAGTAAATGTGGAGAGTTATTCGAAGACTGCGTCTTTAGGACAAATATTAAAAGATCTTGATTTTCCAGCAAGTAAAGACAAAATAGTACAATTTGTTCAGCAGAAAAATCCTGATGAGGGTATGTTATTGTCATCTGTTCGAAAAATAGAAGATAGACAATACCAGAATGTTTCAGATGTTGCTAAAACTGCTGGCTTAGTTTATTGACATACGATATATTGAAATGCCATTAAATCTGACAATAATTTTCTTTCTAAATATAAACTGGGTAATTGGAAAGAATCCTGGAAATGTCAACAGAATTCGGATCTATTTCTGAATTAAAACTGCAATAGAAAATATGGTTTCAAGGTCTCCAATGAATTAGATGCGCATGAAAAAAACTATTATCAATTTTTAATACGATGTTTAAGAATTCTAACTATCGTGTAATAGAGGCATAATATGGCTGGATCTCAAAAAGAGCATATGCATATGGTATCTATATGTTTATCAGCTATGCAGTTTGGGAGTTTGCTGAACGCATTAAGCGAGAGTTTATCACTCCCGAGTCGAAGTTGACAGAATATCAGGCTAGCATGTAAAGTTCAGGTCTCAACTTTACAATAACCCTTAACCCGATCTTGTCAGTCGTTCTTGTTGATCCCTTCCCCGGCGTTTTGTTTTTTATTGGATGTTTCTATTTCTGATTTCTTCAATATTGATTGTGTCAACTTTCTTTTTAAAATGATTACGAGGGCAATAGCCATAGTCGAAATTAATGCAGCTGTTAGAAATATCAGATCATAAGATAGTGGTGAGGGAAAAGAGCCGCCACTATTAACTCCTTTTGCAATCTCTTGATGTGATTGCATGTATATTGCTGCAATTGCAGGTCCAATTGAGCTTCCAATTAACACGAGTACTACTGACATACCAAGTGATACTCCACTAAATTGTATTGGGGTATATTCCATTGTGATATTAAATGCACCAACTTGTATCAATGAGATTCCAATTGCTATTATTGCTAGGTTTATTGCAACCATAAATTCTGTTGAGTGAAACATAAAGAGGCTAAAAAAGCCGATAGTCATAATAATAGTTCCTGCCAGAGTTGGTTTGAGATTGCCTATCTTAGAGACAATGAAACCAGAAGAAGGAGCGAATATCAAGAATACTATCATGAAGGGTAGTTGAACCATTGCACTCGCTACGGCATCTCCGCCAAAACCAAGCGGATGAGGACTCCTTACTAATATTGGTGTAGTCTGATATACCATAAACATAGTCATTCCAAAAATCAAGAGAATGATATTTGCAGGAAGAAGTATTTTATCTGTCATTAAACTGAGCTCAATTAATGGCGATGATGCTCTTCGTTCTGCAATAACAAACAAGGCTAATGATACTATGGACAACAAGGCTAATGATACTACTATTATCTGTGTAGGATATGCACTTGTGTTACTATTACTGCTGATATTCCCAACATATGTAAGAGTTAGTAAAAAGGAGGCTATCGCAACAGCCAAAGTTATGGCACCTTTTAAATCAAGGTTTTGTCTTCCACGATTACCATTAGCATTAACCACTCCTGAGTTCAGGGAATAGGCTTTATCTGACTTGGTATTAGCATCAGCTTGTGCCAATTTGTCTTCTTTTTCTGGTATTTCAGTCTTCTTATTATCACCATGAATAACTCTATTGATTATTATCCAAAGGCTAATAGCAACGGGCACTATCGAAAGAAATGTAGCATGCCAGCCAAAGTTTTGGATTATACTTCCACCTACTGCTAATCCCACTACTGAGCCTGCTGCAAACATTGAGCTGAATACTCCAACACCTATCGCAATCTTCTCCTTTGGCAACTGGTCTCTTATAATTCCAAAAGCTATTGGAAACATGGATATACCTATGCCTTGAATAACTCTAGCAACAAGTAGTAAGGATATGCTTGTTGAAAATCCTCCAACGGAAATCCCTATAATATAAATTATCAGTATTATTACTACCATTTTCTTTCGTCCGTAGATGTCAGATAACTTGCCAGCGATTGGAGTAGCAACAGCACCCGAGATAAGATATGCTGTGAGTATCCAAGATGAAGTGGTATATGAAATATCGAAATCCCTGATGATATCACGAATAGCGGGTAACAACATCGTCTCACCATACATTGTAATTAGAATGGTTGATCCTAAAATCGCAAGCGTAATCCATGCAGAAGTTCTAATTTTTTTAGAAGCGTCTTGAAATTCTGATTTTGATGGCTCTTGTTGGTTCTCTTTATGGACCTTGCTGTTATGAACAGGCTCGTCTTTGTTTAACTCATCCATCACAATCACTTATTAATAGCGCTGTAGAGCATCACAAAGCTTGCTATTGCTTCTATTGCTGTCTGGTGACCTTTAGAATACATTTGGAGTATAAGTGCAATAGGTCAATATCACTCTTAGCACCAACCGATAAGTAGCTGGTACAGCAGAATTATATAATATTTGCAGATATTTTG
>JBEVTH010000064.1:0-12228 GCA_041156085.1 Candidatus Nitrososphaera maunauluensis | reverse complement strand
TATTAGAAGTCAATAATATTTCAAATAAAAAAACAACCTTTATCTTTTTGTAATGAGATAATATTACTAGAAATCCACCAATTTCTGTGGCCCTATTCTTTAGCTTGCAGTGGCAAGCTAAGGACTGGGCTATTTAAGCGGTTATATACACATTAAAAGGCGTCATCATATGAGAATGCTTTTGATTTAAAAATATATACACATCTAGTTAAAAAAAGCAATGTGACAAGATAGATACTGTTATCATCAACATTATTTGTTATTATCATTGTATGTAACAAGCAAAGTATACAATTCCATTAATAGGGGATAATTCGCATAAAAGTAGGATTATAAATAAGCATATTTGACTGTCCTCTACTAATATATGAGATTACTAGAATATCAAGGCAAAGAATTATTTAATCAATATGGCATTAGAATTCCAAGAGCATCTCTTGCCCATGACATTAATGAGGGAAGAGAAGCAGCAGCAAGGCTTGGTTATCCAGTTGTATTAAAATCTCAACTTACAGTCGGTGGCAGGGGCAAAGCTGGGGCCATTTTGAAATGCAAAACAGAACTGGAATTTGTGTCGAAATTTAATGAACTTATGCATAAAAAGATAAAGGGCGAACTTCCTCGTAGCCTTTTAGTTGAAGAAATGGTAGATCTAAAAAAAGAACTATATCTATCTCTTTTCCTCAACAGGAGTAAGAGATCTTACTCCTTAATTTCATCTGCTGAAGGCGGAGTGGAAATTGAGAATGTAGAAAATAAGATCATTATAGATATACCTATTAATGGACTATCCTCGCAGAATGCAGAAGATGCCGCTCGTAAGCTAGGACTGACTGGAAACACTGTAGTCGCGTTTGTTGATCTTACAATGAAACTTTCAAATCTTGTAAATGAAAAGGAGGCGGAATTAGCAGAAATTAACCCAACAGGTATTCTTGGTGATGGCTCTCTTATTGCACTTGACGCAAAGGTCATCATTGATGATAATGCTATGTTTAGACATCCAGAATTAAAAAAATATGAGCAAATTTCTGAATTGCAGGTACAAGCTGAAAAAAGCGGGTTTTCTTTGGTCGAGCTAGATGGTGATATCGCAATTATTGGAAATGGTGCTGGGCTAGTAATGTCAACATTAGATATGGTTTCAGATATAGGTGGTAGAGCAGGATCTTTCCTCGACTTTGGTGGTAGAGCAACTACTGAAACAATATACGAGGCACTAAAAGTTATTAGCAAAATAAAGAGAATAGATGCAATCCTGGTAAATCTATTTGGAGGAATAGTAAAAACGAATCTTGTTGCACAGGCAATACTTGAAGCATATAAAAACAAAATAATTGATGTGCCACTCTTTGCAAGGATTTCTGGAGCAGAATCTGAGAAGGCGAAAGAAATATTGAAAGGAAGTCAAGCGAAATTATATGACACGGTAGATGAAGCTATACATGCAGTGGTTAGAGAGGTTTCAAAATAATGGAATTGAATGAAATGACAAAGGATTTTGACATTTTTGATATATTGGTAGGAAAAGAAAACGACAAAGACTATAAGAAGAAATCTGTGATAATACAAGGTATAACTGGAAGTTATGGTTCCACCCATACTAGATTAATGAAGGCCTATGGTACAAATATTGTTGCCGGTGTTACTCCTGGTAAGGAGGGTCAAAATTTTGAAGGAATTCCTGTTTATAACAGTGTGGCGAAGGCAGTCAAAATATCAGGAGCTAAAATATCCGGTGTGTTTGTTCCAGCGAACTTTTTCCTAGATGCCGCAATAGAGGCATTGGATAATGGAATAAAATTGCTGGTCGCTATTCCCGAGCACATTCCAATTAAAGATTCAATCAAGGTCCTTGAATACGCTCAAATACGAGGTGCAAAAATCATAGGCCCTAATACTCCAGGCGTGATTGTGCCTGAAATAATGAAAGTTGGCATTATGCCCGCCCAACCATTCAAAGCAGGTAATACTGTAGTACTTTCACGTAGTGGAACTCTAATGTACGAAGTATCTTATATATTAACAAGGGCTGGTTATGGACAAAAATTATGCCTTGGTATAGGTGGAGATCCCATCAATGGAACAAATCTTATTGAAGCCTTTAATATGATTATGGATAGACAGGATATTGAATCAATAGTAGTAGTGGGAGAGATAGGAGGAGACTCGGAGGAACAGTTGGCAAATTATTTGATGAAAACAAATTTCTCTAAACCGGTAGTTGCGTACATCGCGGGAAGATCTGCACCAAAAGAAAAGAGAATGGGACATGCAGGTGCGATTATTTATGGAAACTATGGTTCAGCTGAATCTAAAGTTACTAATTTTGCAAAAGCAGATGTTCCTGTTGCAAAGCGTCCCTCAGACATACCAGAACTACTTACAGAAAAGTTGAGAAGGTAGTTAGATTAATTAGTCACACAGATAAACCATATTCTTTCTCCAGCAACCATTTAAACATTAAAGAAATAATTTCACCAATTACTTCTTTTTTCCAATTTCGTTTCTTTGTTCTAAAAATATATTTTGTAAAACAGTTACATAATTCGAAACCAATTCTCTGCATTGCATTCCTTCTTGATATTTTTCAAGATCATTACCAAAAGCCATTGTTAAAGATTTTGGTAATTTTAGATATTCATTTATGTATATCAAAAGAGAGTAATACATTAATTTCATAATTTCGTTATTGTCATTTTCTTTGGAGGGATTCTTATCGGTCATTATTTTTGATACGATAATTGAGAACTGGCTAGACAGAATAGCTCTTTCACCGCTCTGCGATGCGGGCTCATATTCAATAGCTTTCATATAAAGTAAATCTTCAATAGCAGACGCCATTTTTTCAATATCAGACATCTGTTCTTCTTCCTCAGATGATGATGACATATCAAAAAGTGTTAGTTAAATGATAATTATAATATTAACTATAAAAAGCATATTCACGTTGGTTTTACTAATCATTAGTATTTAAATAGTATATATGAGATATTTAATGTAGGTAATAGTCTTACCAAGGAATGGAATTAAATGACTTGTAAAGGTATATGTATACGTCATAAAGCGCAAAAACCATCTGGTTCAGGTCGCTACGCTAGTGGACAAAAACGCTGTCAGATATGTGAGATATTTATAAATTGGGATGGATTATGGTGTCCGTGCTGTGGATACAGATTAAGAACAAAACCAAGAAATCTAAAATATAAAGCACAACTTAGAGCACGAGAGTCGATAAAAATGGCTCAGGAGTCGAATACTATCTACATATCAGAAGTAAGAGTGCCGCCCAGAAAAACATACAGCAAATCTGCGAATAACTCGAACCAGATTAAGCTAAGGATATAGTATATGAAATACTAATGTACATTTTTTTGATGCCATTTTAGACGTTCAGGTTAATTATAATTTTTCGCCTCGCTATCAAATCGCGAAGATGATTGATATATCATAACAACTCTCGAAGTTTACGAAATGATAATTACATACTAATACGATAGTAGATTCCATATCAGATTTGAAAGATTATCAAAACGGCCAAAGCCAATTTGCGAGATAAGTGTCAGGTTTGGCTGGATACCACTGCATAACATAATGATACCCCTTTGTTTAATTGGATTAAATCCAATGAAGCTATTGTAGCCATTAAAGATACCGTTGTGCCATGTAATGGTGCCATTATTAACATCGTTGTAAACCACTCTAAGCCTACATACACTCTATAATTTGGCACTCTGTTTGATTAGTATTTAATCTCTTCAAATGTGACTCATAGAATTGTATAACGTTGATTTAACTAACCCCATGTTAGCAGATAGAAATTTGTCGTTTTGTTTTCCTACCAATATATAACTTTGCCATATCGCTAGCCGAAGAACGTAGTGAGCCTGCTGGAGCAAGAGCAGGAGGATTTTCAACTGTAGAATTAACCTCATTGCCATTAATGTACATTCAAGTCATGCAGAGCCTGATATACTACCGATACGCCAAAAATGAAGCCAGTGATTAGGGAATTATATATTTTATATAGACTCATTATGAATCAATACATATTAGTCCTCAAGAGGCATTTACACTCTAAGAGTATATGTGATCATGAGAATAGCCCATATTTCAGATACACATCTTGGTAGGAGACCTAAGCAGACACGTTCTGGAATAATAAACCAAGAAATACGACCGGTAGAAGATGACTTCTATTTTGCTTGGATAAAGTTCGTTGAAGAGATTATAGATACTTCCAACAGTAATCAACCTGATATCATACTGCATTGTGGTGACTTTTTTGACACACCAGCAGGCTATGATCCAAGTCCTCCTCCTGAATATGCAAGAAAAGTGGCTGCAATGACATTCAAACAACTATATGATACTCATATCCCTTTAGTTATTATAGATGGCAACCATGGGAGATACACAGAATATCGTAGTTCTACCCTTAGTGTATTTCCGCTTGCCTTCGATAACATACATTTGTATACTCATTATAATGCTAGAGATTCATTAAGGACGCAGAAGCCTCAATTCAAGGACTTTCCAGATCTTAACCTAAGGGTTATCACACATCCATCTATTGAATCAAGAGCACTATCTACATTAGGTATTGAGTACTTGTATAAAAACTGGATTCAGCTTCAGAACAACTCAACTAATCCTGACATGATAAATATAGCCATGGGACATGGTATGGTTGAGAATTCTTCCTTACATCCAGATTTCCTTAAGGGTAATTATGATTATATTGCATTAGGGGATGATCACAAGATGCGCAAGGTAACAGATCATGCCTGGTATTCTGGATCTACTGAATTATGGAACTTCAGTGAATTTAATAGTGAAAAAGGATATCTCATGGTAGATGTTGAACAGGGAAAGACATATCCAAAGGTTACCACAAAGAAAATCCAATCATCTAGAAAAATTGTATCTGAAAAGGTAGAAATATTTCCGCAGGATACTAATTTGGAAATAATAAGAAAGGTTAAAAATGTATTAGACTCCTATGGTCTTAATATAAGATATGACTATTCAACGGCTGCCAGAGTGAAAATCATTTTAAAAGGCGAGAAATCATATGGATCTTCTTTCAATATTGGCGAGGTAGAATCATTCCTTAGAAAACTAGCTCTAGATTCCAATGATTATAATATAGTTGAATTTATATTAGATCATCCAGCCTACACTGAATACTCCAACTTAAGGAACATTATAGGTAATGAAACTGAACACGTAGAATATTTAATAGAAGATCCTGAAAAAGAATTCAAAGACTATGTGACAACTATGAGAAATGAAGATCTGAAAAAACAGAACTTGAATCCTGATTTACTTGCAAAGATATTTGCAAAAGTGCTTAGTAGCCATGATAATGATGATAGTGAAACCTATTGTCTAGAAGGGCTGTAATAATTGAAGATAGTCAAAGTTGACATTGAGAACTTTAAGCCGTACACGAAGGTGCTGCTCCCTAACAATGTAAATAAAAGAATTCCACTTGCTGAGGGCCTTTTTCTAATACGTGGAAATAACTCTATGGGAAAGACCAGCTTTGTGCAAGGAATGTTATGGGGACTTCTTGGTGATGGTTTAATGAAGGAGCAAAAGAGGAGATCTCTTGTTAAGACAGGTGAATCAAGCTGTAAGGTCGACATCATATTCGATCTAAGTGGTACACAATATAGGATCATCAGAAAACTAATTCTTAAAAAATCAAAAGCTCCCAGTCATGAAACTGATTTTAATGAAGAAGCTGTGTTGTCTAAAAAAGACGACGTACACGACACTAAGTTTGTCTCAATTGCTGATAGATCAAAAACGGTTAATGAAGAGGTTGAACGTATGCTAGGCGTTAGCGCTGATATCATAGAAAAAACTGTATATATTCGTCAAAAAGATGTTGATAGACTTGCACTAGCAGATCCTAGAGAGTTAAGGGAATTAATAATGACTCTGTTTGGACTTGATGAGTTTGAGAGAGTAAAAAAGGATTTGACAAACATGAGTTGTGAACTGCAAGATGCTATCGATATCCTAAAAGAAGAAGTTGGAGGGTTCCATGCCGAGAAGAGAGAACTTGTAAGACAAAAAATGGAACTAGATAAAAAAGAACTAGAATTCAATGAATTAGACACTGATTTGAAAACCAATAAATATGAACTCTCAAAGCTACCTTCTGAAGATATTCTTGTCATAATTAAGACAATTGATACTGAAATCAACACCAAAAATAACGATCTTCAATTGGTTAACAATTTGATATCAGAAAAAACAAATTACATGGCAAGTCAAGAGCAAAGGATAGAATCCATAAGGAAAAGTATTGCTGACATAGAAGGCAAGAAAGCTCACGCTGAATACACACTAGAACAATTTCCATCACAAGAGAGTTTGCATAAGTTAAATGAATTGCTTTCGGAAATAAGGACAAAAGAACATCAAATTAAAACACTAGTTGACAGATCTTCGATTACTACTTTGGACTTCGATCCTATTTTGCAGCCAGAAAGCATCAATGAGCATTTGGATAAAATATCAAATGAAATTGAAGCTCTGAAAAAACAGAAGGAGCAGGCACACGACGGTGTTGATTACTTAAGACGAATTTCAACATCTACTGAAGTACTCGCTAGCATAAAGAGGAACAGTATAAGGTATATTAAGGAACAGGACAAATGCCCTGTTTGCAATAAACCTATCGATAAGAAAGAAAAAATGGTATTAGATCTTAACCAAGAGATGAGGGATATAGAAGATAATTACAAGGATGTCAATCTGCAAGTTAAACGAGCTGTTGAAGAACACTCAGAAATAGATAGAAAGATAGAATCTAAAAATAAAGTTAGGGCTTTATTTGAGACCTTATTCACAATTTCAGATGGTCTTGTCAACCATAGAGAAATGCTACAGTCTATACTAAGCCAATATTCTGTAAAATCAATCCACGAATTTCTATCGGAGAATAGCTTTTCAACAGTTGGAGATATGATTTCTCATGTGTCAAAGCTTGAATTTGAAATTGCAAATTCTGATAACAATATGCAATTGCAGAATAGACTGATAGATGAAGAAAACGCCCGGTATAAAAAATATGAAGAACAGCTGTCACAATCAAAGGATCAAATGGAGAATATAATTGATGACATTACTCAACTAAAAAATGAACAGCAACAATATCTCAGAGAGCTTTTAGCTGTTAGTCTGGATGATTTGATACACCGTTTCGAATGTAAGACTATCGATGAAATACTCCTTAAAAGAAAAACTATGGAAGCTAGTATTGCAAGTAAGCAAAAGCTATTAGACATGGTTATAATACAAATTTCTACCTTTAAAGAAGAAATAAAAAACAGGGAAGCAACTATAACAAAACTCTCACAAAAAGAAACAATCATGTCTAAAAAAGAGAATGAATTGCGTCATGTGAAATATCTACGAGGTGAAATTGATGGCTTCATTTCTAATTACGTAGTAGAAGGAAGAATGGTGGGAGCGTTAACACAAGCTACTAATCAGTACCTTACACAACTTACTGAAGGTCGTTACACCATAGATAAAATATCTTCCACCACGAGAAGGATAAGGAGTGGTATGGAATCCCATGGTTTAGAGATGACTCTCATGGATCGTAAAGACAATATGATAAAAAATAAGGATCAAATTAGCGGAGGTGATGAAACTTCTTTAGGATTAGCTTTAAGAATTGGTATTTCAAAGCTGATGGCTAGGATAAGGCCTTTCAAAAATTCAGAAAAAAAACCGCCATTAATAAACTCTATAATAATGGATGAGCCCATGGCAAGCTTAGATTCGTGTCGAAGACGTATTCTAATTAATATGCTAACTCAAGATAAAAGCTTCAAACAGGTTTTTCTTATAACTCATACGGATTTAGAATTTGGTGATTATAATTCAATCATGGTTACTGAGGATGGAAATGGTAAACGACTAATTGATTATACACCTTTACAACTATGAGGAGGTAGTGTTAGAATTGACTGAAAGTAGTGCGGATTCATCCTCTATCAAAATGTATGAGATTTTCAGGAATTTTTCTTTGAATAGTGCTCATATTCAGCGTACTTTGTATTGACTAACTTAACCGCAAACATCCGATGTAGAAACTAGAGTAAAGTTAGTTCAACGTAACAGTTAGTATATGAGTATGGTTGCCATTTGCTATTCTTGTCAACAAAACCATTGTTTAGCCAGCCTTGATATTCTTTATGTACACCAAGTGTGCTTGTTTTTATATGTTATATGCATGGAAGAAAGAGAAAAATATGAAGGCTAAAATCAAAACAAATATCTATATATCTATGTAGGATAACATTTCCTGCACCCAGATTATCTTGCAACAAAGTAGAGCATGTCAATAATAATATGTGTTTTTATCTTGTTTGTTATCTTTCGTACCACTACTTCCTGCTATAGTCCCAAGTTGAATAATAATTAGGAGATATTTCTAAAATAACCGAATCGCCGTTTTTAACGCTAGTCATAAGAGACGTTGCCATAGGATGTGCGAGGCTTCCAAGATATCTTACCATTATCTTTTCAGCTATCAAGATATTATGATTAATGTCTTCATGGATCTTGACCTTTCCCTTACCTTTAACTCCCTTGTATGGTGGATTGGGATCATCAACACAGTAGTAGATGATATTCTTTGCGTTCAAATTTTCTGTTTTCTTGGACTGCTTAGATGTTTCAATGTAAAACTTATTGTTAGTGGTATCGAAGTAATACCATGTCGGATGTATATTTGGTTCTCCTTTCTTATCGACTGTACTAATATGAATATTTAGTTTGCTGTCTCTCAAAAAGTTATTTATCTCATTCTCAGTTAATGGCACGCCAAATCCTGGACTGGCATTGAAAATTCTCATTATATGCAATGGAGAAATATGATATATTTGTGATTATGTTTAGAATCTACCGACGTATGGTGTTTTTCTATCTTAACGGTTACTTTCTGCTAAATGTAAGTGTAATTCCACGGCTATTGTCATATTCCATAATACATACTTCATCTAAAGCCAAGGGAACTTGAGATAGCCCTTTAGTACCGCATAAAGGGCATGTTTCAATAAGACCTTCATCTCTAAACACATACAACTCCAGTGACATTTATCGCATAGCTCCAGTGTAGCTAGCGGTGACTACATTAAAATTAATGCCGCAGGAGATCTTGCGTTGATCGTTATTGATAGTCTTGCCACATGATTGACAAAAATAGGCATCACAAGTAAGACATTTGATGTAACAATTTCTTCCTTCAGTGATTTTCACAGAAACAAAGTCATATTCATGTACCAACTTTTTATTTTGTAAGTCCTTATTCATCCTGTCATTGAGGAATTCAGTATAGTTCAGATCGAACAGTGTTCTGCTATCTATCATCGTATACCCAACCAGCATATATTGGTGCACCCAATCTAGCGTATGCCATGATCTCCATGACAACAGCAAGAGTACGAGGACTAAAATTAAGATGATGATGGGTTAATAAACCGCCAAAGAGTGTATGTTTTGCAAAAAAAACAACAGCATTTATAACGATTACAGATCTGCTAAAGTGTTTTTTAATGGTCATTACTTTTCTCTCTATATTAGTTATTGACGATAGCGGATAAACTACGCTCAGCAATACGTTGAATGAATCATAACTTCTTCTAACTAATCAGTTAAAACCTCAAAGTCGCACACCGTGGAAGTAGTGTAATCAAATCAGTCCAATTCTTAGATGTGCTGATTTGTAAAACCTGCTATTTATTCCAGTTTATCAGAACAAATAACTTAATCCTTGATGTTATTTTAGGTTATTTACTAAATCTTGATATGATTTGACAAGATCAGGATCGACAATTCCCTGCACTACAAGGGGTTTACCTGTTGAAAGTTTAATATCCATTGCAATAGCGCTATAAGGAATATCAAATTGTTCAACCTTTTCTGGTTCGGTGACCTCAAAATACTTTATGCATGTTCCATTTTTACATGAAAAGCCTAGAACGCTGTCAATTCGTCTGCTACCAGAACCTCCTCCTCTTCCACCAGCAGAACCAGCAGATTCCTCTACTATTAAAATGAAGATGTCGTTTCTTATGTTAGTAACAAGATCAATATCCCTCTCTGATACCACAAGCTTTCTTCGTGAAGACTGTAACACATCATCAATAGACTCTATGAAACCATTTCACCTAATATTTGATTATTTTTGCAAGGTATTTGATTGTTATTACATTCTCCTTAATTAATGTGGGATCGTTTGCTGGGTTACAGTATAATATTACAAAAGTTTTTGTATATTTAATAATCGGACATAGAAAGTATTATTATAGTAACACATTTAATCTTTGACAGCTACCTCATCCATCAAGTTATAATTCCTTTGATCTCATTGAACATATCTGCCTAACAAAAGTTAATACCGAATAACTTCTAGAATTCCGGATTGACCAACTTTGAATATTGATTATCCAATTAGGTTAATCCATCATATGTAAAGGAGGTAACTAACAATGACGATGATTATATTCTATTTCTACTGCTCATCGCATGAATGATTGCAATTGCATTTTGAAAATGAATTCATAGATTGCTTAAACTGTTCTGTTAATCCATCTACCTTATTTTCTAATGATTTGTATGGATGACGAATATTATCCAAGGCTTCTGGCAGTAGTTGGTTTAGCATGAGAGACTCTTCTGACCTATAAACCGCCTTGTCGTGCAAGGATTTAACGTAAAGCCTGAATACCCTTCCAGCATGCATGCCTTAATTGTGTGTTAGGTAACGCTAGTTGACAATTATCGCCTATCTCAACATCTTTATTTAAATCACGCTCTTTTAGAATCCATTCCACTATAGGCATAGAATTCACTAACAGATACAAGAATATGTTCTTAATGAAAGAATCAATGACAGGATATGAAAGTGTTATAATTGTTATTATACAGTGGACATAGTACGATGAAAAAAACAATATCTATCAGTTTGGTACTTGCAATTGCTTTTGGGCTAGTTCTAGCATCTATAGGTCTTCATTCATTGTCAGTATATGCACAAACGAACTCAACAGCAAAGAAGAACCCTACTAATGCAACTAAAGCTTCAGGAGCTTCCGCTGGAAATTCAACATCTCAACAACAACCAAGTCCTAATAAGGGTACTGGCGCCAGCAGTGGCAAATCTAGTACCTCTCCTACTACTACTGCAACGGTAAAAGGCGGGCCTAAAGCTGCTGGAACTGCCAGTCAATTGAACCAAATAGAAGGAAATAATACAAACATTATTTCTAAGGGCACGAGTATAGCCAACAAACCTGGCGTTGCAGGATTAGCTGGAGAAAGTAACACCACCGGCAAGTAGAAGCGTATGATGTAACTCTTGTTGTATGATAAGATCAACAAGAAAACATCTTTTCTTTTATCCTAGTTAAAGTACAATTGCTCAATTTGATTTTAAGTCTAGTCACTGCCGCCAGCATATTGGATTTATTTAGGTAAATAAAAGCGACATTGCTATAATTGTATTGTATTGTGTATTGTAACTCTAAGTATTAAATACTCCACATGTTAAAAAATGAATACCACAAAGCAATTATAATGTGTAGTATTGATCACTATTCTCTTAATGCATTTACTATCTAACTGCTTTGTGAGTATATGTGGGTCAAAGGAAATACTGGATAAAAGAAATGTTTTGTACTATATGAAAATACTTGTCTGACCAAGCAGATACATGTTCGTATTCGAGGAGCCATTTTTTACTTTACCTACCATTAAGAAGATAGATATATCTAATACAATAATCAAACCTATGTATTACATATTCAAATCCTTCACGGGGGAGCCCACTTTTAGCACCGATATTGTCCTCGATTGTTCAATGCTAAAATACCTTCTTGCAATGACATAATTTTGATCTAGATATGTACAGGAACATCTCTAACGAACGAGATTGAACTTTACTATGGGTACTAAATGGATACTTCAGAAGTATATAGGTAAGATAGATTGGAATAGAAGCAATTTTAACTTTCAAAAATGATTTTAAAGCATTTTTTATTTAACAAGCAATACCGTATAATTTATTTGCGCCGTTAACTAGTAATGAGATTATTGGAGGAAGAGATGCATTACTAATGAGTAAAAAGATAAAGAAAATCGTTAGCCAAGACGATTATGAAAAAAGCAGTTTCAAAGATATAGTGGAAGATATGGAAG
>JBEVTH010000063.1:0-12391 GCA_041156085.1 Candidatus Nitrososphaera maunauluensis | reverse complement strand
TTTAGTTTAGAGAGCCTTGATGTATATCCTTATCTGTAGTTCTTCTATCTGTTTAATATAGCCATAGGGTGAGTCTATCCTCGGGAATATAATAGATAGGAACTGGCAGCAATCAATAATCCAATATCCTCTAACTCTTTATCGACCCTGACATGATGACCTTGTATTCCCAGACCTGATGCCTCGCCTACTGGTATTCCTCGAAATCTCCTTAGTCTATGTCGTATATGATGATCTAGATCCGACAAATCAGAGTATGGAAAGTTATCTAACCTGCCAATGTACCTTGGACCTTTAAGATACTCGTTCCAGTGTTTTCCTTCAGGGTGATTTGTGAGCATATAGAATCTTCCTCTGTATTTGAAGAGATGTTCTCTAATAGTTAGTACTTCTCTACTGGCACCATCTCTGCCATTTTTTTGCTCAAGTACTGAGAGCGAGAAAGGACGAAACTCACCATTTACGTTGTTAGTAAGAATCCACTTACGACCATCTTTGCTGATAAGTTTAAAGCTCTTCCCATCTTCTCCTTTCTTTATCTCAGCGATCTCCTCATCACCTAAGAATACCTTCGCCTCATCCGCCTTGGAACCTCTAATCAGATATTTGGAAACCAACGTCTGATGACTTCAAAATTAATGGTAAGAAAAATTTATGTCTTACTCTACTTGATTCTCCATCTCTACGATGAAATACAGCTGGGGATTTAAATCAAATTTGTCTTTGTATTGGACTTACCTCAGAAGATAGTAAAGAATGATCAATATTAAGAGGTACATTTTTGTCACTTTATACTAGTGATAGTCTGCTCTATGATCTTTTAATTCTCTGAAACTATGAAACGACGGGTAGTTGAAAGATTATTGAAGTAAAAAATAACAACTTTTTTCAGAGCATAGATCGCTACATGCGTAAGCAAAGATAAATTCTATCTTAATTACCTACGTTCTTGTCATATTATATGAAACTCGTAACTTTCACTACATTAATACAGCCTTTACACCACATAAAGTTAACGGAAAAATTTTAAAAGGCTACTCAGGCCGTTCCACTTGATTCCTTGGTTGCGATCTCAGGTCTTCCAAATTGTTCCGATATTCTTCTGTACATGTTTAGCTCTTGAGTCGATAGCGGTCTAATCTTTTTCATTGCTTCTTCAAAATGACGCATGTGAATTCTCAACTCCTGAGTATGTTTATCTGCTTCTTTTGGATCTTGATACTTTGAGATATGCTCTCGCAATGCAAGCATAACCGCAGCCGATGAAAGTGCGGCTATGTCGGCACCTGTATAGCCATCGGTACGGTTTGCTAATACTTCCAAGTTGACGTCTTCATGTAATGGTTTTTTCTTGACATGGATTTTTATTATTTGTGTCCTTGAATCGCGGTCGGGAGGTGGAACATAG
This sequence comes from Candidatus Nitrososphaera maunauluensis, assembly GCA_041156085.1. Lineage (GTDB taxonomy): Archaea > Thermoproteota > Nitrososphaeria > Nitrososphaerales > Nitrososphaeraceae > Nitrososphaera_A > Nitrososphaera_A maunauluensis. The sequence goes on along the minus strand of JBEVTH010000063.1, from coordinate 10,983 downwards.
AGCAATCTATCAAATCTCCCTGGTCTTAATAATGCTGGATCTATAATATCAGGCCTATTAGTAGCGGCTATCACTATTACGTTAGTTAATATTTCAAGTCCATCTAACTCAGTTAATAATTGACTGATCACCCTTTCAGTAACATGAGAATCACCGAAACTTCCTCCTCTCGTAGGCGCTACGGCATCCACCTCGTCAAAGAATATGATGCAAGGAGCTGCCTGTCTAGCTTTTCTAAATACCTCCCTTACGCCTTTCTCCGACTCGCCCACCCATTTTGAAAGAAGTTCTGGTCCTTTAATACTGATGAAATTGGCTTCGCTTTCGTTTGCTGCTGCTTTTGCCATCAAAGTCTTTCCTGTTCCTGGCGGACCGTATAGCAATATGCCCTTTGGAGGTGTTGCATCAGCATATGTAAACATGCTTTGATATTTGAGAGGCCATTCTACGGATTCTTGCAGTTCTTGTTTTAATGGTGCGAGCCCGCCAATATCTTTCCATTTCACGTCAGGAATCTCAACAAATACTTCCCTCATTGCAGAAGGTTCCATCTCCTTTATGACATCGGTAAAGTCCTGCATTGTAACAATGATTTTCTTTAAAGTATCTGCGGGTATGCTTTCAGATGATAAATCTATTTCAGGAAGTATTCTTCTTAAAGCCCGCATCGCAGCTTCTTTAGACAAAGATTGTAGATCAGCACCAACAAAACCGTGAGAGATATCCGCAAGTTTGTCTAAATTAACATCCTTAGCAAGAGGCATTCCTCTTGTATGTATCTCTAAAATCTCAAGTCGTCCATTTCTATCCGGGACACCTAACTCAATTTCTCTATCAAATCTACCAGGACGGCGTAATGCGGGATCAATAGCATTAATTCTATTTGTAGCTCCTATGACTACTACTTTGCCTCTTGAAGACATCCCATCCATTGATGACAATAGTTGAGCGACTATTCTTCTTTCTACCTCTCCTGATACTTCTTCTCTCTTTGGAGCAATCGAGTCTATTTCATCAATGAATATAATTGAAGGTGCGTTCTTTTCTGCTTCTTGGAATACGTTTCTTAACCTCTCCTCACTCTCTCCATGGTATTTACTCATTATTTCGGGACCACCTATTGTGTAGAAGTTGGCATTAGTTTCATTTGCTACTGCCTTTGCCAATAATGTCTTACCTGTTCCTGGTGGACCGTGAAGAAGAACACCTTTAGGTGCTTCTACTCCCAACCTTTTAAATAATTCTGGGTGTCTTAAAGGAAGCTCTATCATTTCTCTCACACGAGCGACTTCATCTCTAAATCCACCAATATCTTCATAAGTGATGGATGGAACGCCGCCTTCCTTTGATATTTGTAAGGCCTTTGCATTTTCTTCGGAAACCGTAATTTTTGTAAAATCATTAATTATAACAGGTCCAGAAGGACTGGTAGAAATTACTACTAAATCTATTCGCTGACCCATTACATTGATGGGAATTGTATCACCCTTGGTCATCAATGTTCCATTAAGATATTCTGCAAGGTATTCTTCTGCTCCAACTATCCTGAGTGGCTCAGTAGGAGCAAATGTTATACTTTTAGCATCCTTCGATTCTACTTTTTTAACATCTATTGTATCATTAATCCCAACATCTAACTTATTTCTTGTATAACCATCAATGCGAATCAAACCCTTACCTCTATCGCTCTGCCTCGCTGGCCAGCTCAGAACAGCAGTTTTCTTTCCAAGTGATGATAATTCTAGTGCATCTCCAGTAGATACATTCATACGTTCAGCTATCGCTGAATCAATTCGAGCAATCTTTCTTCCTACGTCACGTTGTTCTGCCACCTCAGCAACTTTGAGATTTATGATTGGTTTGGAATTGCTGCGGCTGCTATTGCTATTGCTATTGCTATTAGTGCCACTTCTATCACTAGTTTTATTATCGTCTATATTACTTGATGACATATTACAAATATCACCTAGTGCCTATACCTCGTTTTATTGTCAAACTACTTAAGAATTTACTGCTTTGGATAGAGTATCAGTAGTGAGTATTGATATACAGAATTTCTGTGCTGTTTAGCATGCTGGCCATCAATGACTCCCTTCGACTATCCTACATATAGGTATGAACAAGCTGGTGAATATATATTCCTGAACTAGAATCAACTGAATGGATTAGCGCCAGCTCAAATAGCGATCAACTAGGGAATCTCGATAACGTTCTAATTCTTTATTAAGACTAACGTAATCCGTAGTTGCATTATATTTATCTGTCAGTTCAGTAATAAGAGTTCGCACAGTCTCCGGATGATTAAAATCATGAAGCATTATCTCAATATCGTTGAGTGTTGCTTCTATTTTCCGCTTCTGCAAATACTCCTGGTGTTTTCTGTCATTGAGTTGGATTAGAGTATTTAAGTAAAGCCGATAATCAAGAGTTGGATTAGTCATAGCCTTCACACCTTCGGCAGAATTATTAAAATTAGTATTTTTGCCATCTACGTCATGCTCTCTGGCTTTCGCTGTATATGGGACAGTTTTCATGAGCGACGGATCAGATTTTTCACGCCGGAGATTATTAGCGTTTTCATGAACGAAAGTGGTCTTATTGTTATTTTTTTTATTTTTGAGCTTATATGACAAAGGATCGGCTGGCAAATACTTTCCAGATATCCTACCTATCAAATACTCCAAAAATTCTTACAATTTAAGATTTATTAGAATGAATGTTTTGATTATGTCTATTGGCATTGTATCTTCTGGTAAAATCTTGACTACATATAGAGCATACATACAAGGGATTTTTCATCGTCTCATTTCATATTAGAAACAGTAATAAAAACAATTCACTACAAAGAGCAACTCAGAGTCACCTTGTGCTATAAAACAGTTAAATAAAAATTTTTATATGAAATCTTCACGCAAATACAGTTTTTATGTTTATAATGTTAAAGTCTATGATCACAATTAGAAAACAGCTTAGATAATGACCAAACCTTGTTCCTCGATCTTAAAAAAAGTTTTATGGAAGTAGAGGTGCCAAGTCCGGAGGAAGCTGAGGAAGTCCTGGAGTCTGTGGTAATTCTGGTATTGGTCCTAATCCAGGCTGTTGCTGAGGTTGTTGTTGTAGTGTTTGTGAGGAAGATGATCTTGGTCTAGCTTGTAGGGTTGCTGTTATATCCATCACCTTTCCATTTCGATTTATTGTAAGTTTGACGTTATCTCCTACATTTTTATTTGATTCAATATAGTTTATTATATCATCAATCTGTTTTGTAGGATGTCCATCTATTGCTGTTATTATATCGCCAACATGTGTATTAGAACCACTCATATCCTGAGTCATTGCTTGTAGTCCTGCTTTGTCTGCAGGGCCTCCAGGTTGGACTGAACCTATTACTACTCCTTTGTAATTTCTTGGCAAACCTGCACTTTGAGAAATGTCAGAAGTTATTTTACCACCAGCTATCCCAAGCCATGGATGAATGTAAGTTCCATTTTTTATAAGCAATGGTACTTCTTTAGTGATTGTGTTTGAAGGAATTGCAAATCCGATTCCCGAGTAGGATCCTGTTCTAGAAAAGATGGCGGTATTCATTCCTATAACTTGTCCTTGAATATTAAGTAAAGGACCACCTGAATTGCCAGGATTTATTGCAGCATCTGTCTGAATTATATTTGGTATTGAAAAGCCAGTATCTGGATTTGGTAATAATCTTCCTTGTGCGCTGACAACGCCTGTTGTTATAGTACCACTAAATCCAAATGGATTACCAATAGCTATTACTGGCTCTGCAGTTCTTATATTAGAAGAGTTTGCAATTGGAAGTGGGATAACTTTCTCTTCTGAAAAGTTATCTGTAATTTGTAGTACCGTTAGATCTGCATAAGCATCCTTTCCTGTAACTTTGGCAGAATATGTGTTTCCGTCAGTAAATGTCACATCTGCCTTTGTTGCATTGGCTACAACATGATAGTTAGTAATTATATGACCTTGGTTATCGTATACAAATCCAGAACCTAACGCTGTACTTTTTCCAGTTGCAGGGACACCATTTATGATAATGACCTGATTAGGGTTAGACTGTGTGGTTGTTATTTGAACTACGGAGTTTTCTACTTTCTTGAAGACATCGGGTAATGAAGTAAACGGAGAGGCTGCTGGGTCTATTGATGACGGTACAATTTTTTGTTGTTGCTGTGCCATTGCAGGCTGCAATGAGAAAGTTAGAACTGCTGCTGACGTGATGATTATAGTCGTTCCTATTACTAATAATATAATTGCTTTTCTAATATCGTCTATCATATGTTATTTTCACTCTGAAAGTATATGATAGAACTAATTAATAGTCTTTCTTTCCATCCTTCATTAAAGATACTGCATTTAATTTTAGCTGATCCCGCTTTGAGAAAGATGTATCTAAAGTATCGTAACTATGACAGATAATGTGTCCAAAACAAGTTAGCTGTAAGTCGCTGCAATCTTCATGCGGGTCGGACAATAGTATTTGTAATGCTTTTATTTTGTGATGAAAAATTTCATATACTGCTATATTATGTTGAAGAATTCAATGGGCTAGTGTTATTATCTTGAGTTCTTATTTTAGATATTGCCAATATAGCCTAACACTATTTTACCAATTCAATAAGTCTAGTCTATTGTATTTAGATAGAAAGATAGCAATAATATACAACTTTCAAAGATATATCTCTAGCGCAAATACCATTGTTCTTTGAGCGTATGTTGCTTCGACTAAAATAATTCTACACCTCCAGCAGAAGTTTCAAATTCAATAATGAGGTTTTCATTTGTCAGGAGTAGTAGTTGATGATGTTGATGTTGTTGTTGTTGGAACCCTTTCCACAGTGATAACTTCTCCTATTGTCTGATTCATTGCTGCTTCTGCTATGTCACTTGCATGTTCGGCTGTTCTTCGTATGTCCTCTAAAATTAGCCTGATGTTACTGTTAATAGGTTCATGGGAAGTTGTCTTATCTTCTTTATTCAGAACTGATATTATTTCACTTTCTACAGAATGTATATTTTCTGCTTTATCCACAACACTGTCAGCCATGATATAATCTCTTCGTAAAAATGCTTCTACTGAATCATTAACAGCTGCCAAAGATAACTTGCTCATTTTATCAATTTTCTCAAAGAGGCCTTTTGATATTTTTTGTTGCTGTTCTTCTACATTTTCAGCAATTCCACATGAATGGTCTGCTATTCGTTCTATACTTTTTACTGCAACACGATAACCAAGACAATCAGCTGGTCTCTTTAATCCTATTTCCCGAAGCACTCGCTCATTCTGTGTTGCTATTACAAGGTTTCTTAAAATGTAAAGACTAAATCTGTCTACTTCGTCATCTGATTTTATCACTGTCTTTGCTAATTCATGATTGCTTTCTCCTAAAGATAACATGGCATCTTTATGCATAGAAGATGCAATTAAAAACATTCTACGTACTGCGGTATTGACTGAAAGTTCTGGAAGAGTAAGCAAAACTTGTATAGTAATTGCATCTGATGAATCAGCTATTATTTCTGTTCCCACCAAGTTTCTACGGATAACTTCTCTAACTGCATCACGTTGTGCAGGACTTATTCTTCCAGTTTTTGATTTCAAATGAATGATATTATAACCTGATAGATATATGGATATGACTTTACGTTGAACGGAATTGACACCCTCTTTTTCTAATACAACAGCAGTTGCTTCATTAGACAAATTAGAACTTCTTTCTGCATGAGGGATTATCGATAGCGAGCTGTTTGCTTCGCGAATAACGTCGACTGGATCCCCTGGCTTTAGATGCATTTCTTGTATCCATTTCTTGGGTAATGATAGTATGTACGTAGATCTACCTGTGAATTGTATTTTACGTACTTCACCGTCTTTGCCTAATAAAGACAATAGGTTTCAATGATCTATAGCAGATATTATAGATTGTGAAAGGTGATCATATATGCCTATATTTTTTATATATTCTATATAGTTGTCATCACCTGCATGAACTCAATATAGCATGCGTAATCTGAAAAAAGTTCATTGCAAAATCAATAAACACAATAACAACATGGATTATTAGCATTGTTATTAGACAGCTCTCTACATGTTTTGTTCCTCTCATAATAATATTTTACAAAAACGTCTCTGATGATGTAGTCATAGACGTGCTCAGAATAGATAATAAACATACTGATATGTGTATATAACAGAAGGGGATTGATATAGTATGTTAATGTTGGTAGTTAACATTCTATCTATCACGGAAAGTTAATTATTGTTGTTTCCGATTATAAAAAATAAAGGGTTAAGTTAAAGATTCTGGAACAACGTGTGTTCAATAGAAATTCGTATGGATCTTCAACTTAATGGCTTTCCTTGAAATGTCAGTGATTTGATTGTATCCTGGTCTAGTTTTACAACCTGGTCTGGCAACGGAACATATCCTAGATTTGGTGCTGATTTTTGTCCATCTGTAATAGCCCATGATATAAAGTCAACCAATGCTTTTGATTTTGTTTGATCAATATTATGATTGGTGCTCAAATCTTTATAGAGCAACACATAGACGAAGCTTGCGATTGGATATGAACTATCACCAGGCGCATTTACCATCGAGATAGATGACCATGACCCATCTCCTTTTGGAAGTTGTTGTGCTGAAGCAGTAACCGCTGCTTTGGTTGAATCTAATGATGGTTCTATGAATTTACCTGCTTTATTTTGTATAAATGCGTATGGCATTTTAGTGGTTAGTGCATAAGCTAGCTCTACATAGCCTATAGTATTTGGTGAACCTTTTATCGCATTTGCCACACCTTCATTACCAGGAGCACCTAATCCAATTGGCCATGGAACTGATTTTGATTTTCCAACTGTCTGATTCCATTGTGGACTTACTTTGGATAAATAATCAGTCCAAACATATGTTGTTCCCGATCCGTCTGATCTATGAACAACTACGATATTAGCAGAAGGCAGGGATACACCTGGATTTATGGATTGGATTTGTGGATCATTCCATTGTTTGATTTTACCTAAGAATATATCAGCAAGGATAGGCCCTGTAAGTTTTAATCCTTTATTTGGAACACTTGGGAGATTATATGCAGCCACAACTGATCCTATGGTAATTGGAATATGAACAGCCCCAGGAGCATTTTTCTGTTCCTGAACTGAAAGTGGTGCATCAGAAGCTCCAAAATCTACAGTTTTAGCTGTAAACTGTTTAACGCCTCCGCCACTCCCGATCGATTGATAGTTAATGTTTACACTAGGCTTGACTTTTTGATATTCAATACGCCAGGTATCCAGTAATGGAAATACAAACGTTGAACCTGCTCCGTTAATATTTGATTGACCGCCACCACTTTGACTCGGAAGAATCTGCGCAAAGGACTTTACAGACATGCTTACTGCAATTATACTTGCAAGCAATATTGCTGTAGTTAATCCCAACACTATTGTTTTTATACTGTGTTTGGACATCACGTTCCTAAGAAGCCTAAGTTATATCTTAGTTATGAATAGACTTCATATAGTCACAACTAGAACTATAGGCCCTATATAATGAGAAAGCAGAATCTCATGAAGAGAGAATCTCATAGATGAATATATTATCAAGTTGCTATGATCTAAGAGATCACACAAAGAAACTTGTCTTGTCATCAGTTAGCTATTATTTGAGATGGTTTCAGTATAATATTTCAATGTACGTCAACCGTTTTACTAAAACAACAATTAATTAATTAATTAATTGTTGTTAACTATTGCTCCATAGTAATAACTTAATCTATTGTGGTTCATTTCTTCTGCTATATCTCATACAAAATGCATAGGTTATATCTAGAATAGTCAAAAATAGTACTATAATGGAATTTAACGACTCCTTTGCAAAAGCACACGTAGACAAATGGACTAAAGCATGGAATGAACATAATCTGAAACAAATCATTTCTCTATACTCAGACGATATAGAATTCCATAGTCCTAAAATAAAGGTTGTATATCCTAATCGAAACTCAGCAACAATAACAAACAAGAAAGATTTGGAAGAATATTTTTCTCTTGGTTTGAGCAAGTTTTCAGGCTTACAATTCACACCTGTTGATTATTTCATAAAGGACCAAAAAGTAATATTCGAATATTATGGAGCCCCAGATAATAAAATACAATGGTCTGTTATAGAAAAGTTTGAATTCAATGGTAATGGATTAATCACAAAATCTAGCGTATATTATGGTGCCGAAGATTCAGTTATAGAATATTGAGAGGCCATGACGGTAAAGAATGCAATGAAATAATAAATATGAAAATCCTTTCCTAAAGTCCTCAACTGTGACTTTTTTTGTCATAGATATCAGAGATTTCTATCAGATATTACTTTGGTAGTCGATGTATGTATATTATTGTTAACGATAAACTAAAAAGTAGAAATATCATCGCAAAACTATTCTTATTCATAATCCTGTTTAAGTGCCGAGCATGTTCTAATATGATTTGCTCAGCTGCTTGCGATGAAGGATAGAGTGAAGATAAAATAGACCCCCCCCAAAATCAAAAGCAAATTGTGTCAATAATGATGAAGCTAAAAATTCCTTGACCTTGGTACTGGTCCTATAACATGTTATATAATATTTGCAATAAAATAATGGGCGTAACTCTAAAATGAGATGCAATGTCAGTGCACTGATTTTTATTCAATGTTCTCAACATTATTGGTACTAATTCGACTGTAGCTATTCCTCGTATATTGCGGCGCATCAATCCATGTGGAATGGATTGAAACTTAATTGATGTAAAATTATGCGTGAATTATACAAAAGCCAGTATAGAGTACAACACAGGGGTCATGTTACTATTAACACAAAATCTAGATCATAGTATGCCTATTGCTGTCAGGAGTGTACAATGATACATTACTTTTATGGGATTTACCAATGTTATCATCAATATATCTTCCAAACCATAAGTGCGTGTATCCTTGATGCGTGCTTATTTGCACTAATTCCATACCTGTAGTTTTTCTGATTCTCTGCATTATTTTTGCATCTGCGCAGAAATCATTTGTATTAAATATCAGAAATTCTTTGTTCCCATCTCTCACGTACTCAAATCCGCAATCTCTTGTACTATTTAATGAATCCCATATCCATTCCTCGCATTCGTCTATAGGCAGCTGCAAATCTACTGAGCTCTCTTATAATAACTACAGTACAACATGAGATTTAATTGGATCTGCAATATAGATATAGTATTTAGTATAAGAAAGTTTACCTACTTCTGAAGCAATTTAGAAGGGAGCAAATTTGTATGTTTCTAAGCTGTCGCCTCTGCTAGATCAATGTACATGGTAGAATTAAAGCTAAAAATTAATAAATAATATGTCAGACCTTTCTATTCAATGATTGACCAACGTAAAATGACACTACTCCCTGCAGTAGCCATTATAACCCTCCTTATCGCATCGTTTACCGCAGTCACAATCCAATTTGGGCTGAAAGCATCAGCGCAAAGTTCAAGTTCAAATCCATTGGCTAAAGTTCCTGTAATAGGAAAGCTCTTGAGTACTGGGGGAGCAAACTCTACAAATTCAACATCAACATCTGCTAATAGCAGCAGTAAAAATACCACATCAACTAGTCAAAGTTCAAATCCATTGGCTAAAGTTCCTGTAATTGGAAAGCTTCTTGGCAGTAAATAAAAATAGATCATCATTTTTTATTATTAGTACCGTCAGTTTACACGCAATAATATAATCATTCATCAAAACAATAATGACAGATATTATCTGGTTAGATAGCAGAGGTACTATTATATCAATAGAACACAATTTAAAACCATGGACATGCTGTACTATTTACGATCCTACATCAAGGAATGCAGTTTATGTACTGGAAACTGTGGCAGCATTTTTTAAAAAACAAAAAGTACAAGTTGGAACAAATGTTGGTCTACATTTAATATAATCCAAAGCTGCCTGCAGAGATATTATCTGTTGCAGCAGCCATGGATTGATGTTCTATTTGGAGTGAGAGAAAACTTGTAACTTTGGGATTCAATATGATTCTAACTTTATCCATCAAAGCTTTGACTCTATCTAAAGGAGATTCTGGAAACATTGGGTCAGCTCTATTAGATGCAAACTCTATTTTATGAAGATAAAACTGAGTGGCATTCGTCGGTCAGGCGGATCATTCCTTCCATATCATTTGGATCATTTGTTTTCTTTGCGATTATCCCTCTAATTCATTTGGTGACCTGTGTGCTTTTGCTACAAAGGATTATAGCATATAGATACTATAAAAATAAAAGTTATAAGAGATGGTTGACAGCAATACAAGTCAAGATTCAGGAGCCGCTGCTAAAGCCAAAGAGCTAGCTATCATTGTTGGCAGAAAAATAGCAAACGTATCTATACAATTAGGATACGCGCTAGGCCATTTATTAAAATTATCAGCAAGATCAGCTGGAAGAAAAGCAAAAGATGTAGGAAAACAAAAAGGAAGAGAATTGGAACCGGTAATGAAAAACCTGGCTTCCAGTGGGGGTAAAAAAGCAAAAGATGTAGGTGCAAAGTCAAGGCCATTATTAAAAGAATTAGCAACAATGATTAGTGTACAAGCAAACAAGACTATCGAACATACCAAAAATGGAATTAAAGCTGACATGAAAGCCACCAACGCCAGCAATCTTGCCAAAAGCTCTGAGGAACTACCTGAAATTATTATTAAAAGAGTGAGTTTGAATGAGCGCGTAGCACAAGAAGCGAGGGAAGAATTTGGAATCGACTGCGAAGCGGTAGAAGTTAATTCGCTTGCAATTGAGAATGAACCATATTATAGCTATAAACTTTCAATGAGTCCAAAGATTGTTACAAATAGAGGTTGTATAAAAGTCAAACATAAAAGCTTTGGTTTAATACAGATAATCCAAAGAAATTAGATTCAAAGTGAAAATGTATTGGGCTTTCATACCTAATA
>JBEVTH010000062.1:0-12462 GCA_041156085.1 Candidatus Nitrososphaera maunauluensis | reverse complement strand
TAATACTGCAAAAACATTTGAACGGACTTCAAGAGATACTGCAAGAAATTTCTCTGTATAAACACAAGACCAGGACCTAACTAGAAGTAGCAAGGAACCTTCCCTCTATTCTTTATTTTGTTTTCCATTTCTAAAAGTTTAATATTCTGAAAAAAATCTCTGAATGAAACTTCGGAAGAAAATGGAATCATGTAGTAGGTCGGGAGGCAGTAAATTTGGGAACTTACGAAATAACTCCTAAACAATACGACATATTTGACTGCTCCTTTAGGCATCTATTGAAATCGTCTATAAAGAAAAAGAACGAATCTCTACAGGTTCAGAAATTTAGATGATCTTTTGAGTATGATTCTATCGCCGGATTAAAAGCTGAATCAACCGAAGCTACATCCATGATTGTAGATATAATGATTTTATATAGATGTCACTTTTATAAAACCCTCTGTTTCAGTTTAACCAAAAAGATCATAAGAGTTCCCATCTACTTTTATCACAAACCAAGTATCTACCATTGATGAGATTTGCAACGCAAACCATTTAAAGGGTACAGTATTGGGAAAGAAAAGGAAAAGTATAATGGTATCACTTAATATCGCAGTTATTATAAAGTTAGAGCCTGACTTTTCAGAAGGAAATGTTAGCTACAATTCAGATGGAACACTAAATAGGGCAGAGACCAAGAGTATACTCGGGCCCCATAGTGCGGTCGCATCAAAGGCAGCATTTTATTCCAAAGTAAAGTTTGGTGCCCGTGTTTCAGTTGGAACTATGGGTCCTCCAATAGCTGATTATGCTTTACAACAGGCTCAGTTAATTTGTGACGCAGATGAATTACATCTTTATAGTGACAGAATATTCGCAGGTGCAGATACTCTTGCAACTGCTGAAGTATTAAAAACGGGTATAAACAAAATGGAAGGGGGAAAAATGGATATTGTCTTTTCAGGACACAGAGCTTCTGATGGCGAGACTGGTCAAACAGGCCCTCAGACAGCATGGAAGCTTGGTTACACATTTCTAGGCAATGTAATTGATTATAATATTGACCTTGAAAAACGGATTGTTATAGCAAAACGCTTGATCACCTTGCAAGGATTTTATGATATAATAGAAGAGGTAGAGGCGCCTCTGCCTGTATTCATTACAATTGATCCATCATACAAGCCTGTATTTAATACTGTTTCGCAAAGACTAGCATTTGTAAAGTATCAGAAAGAAGCAAATGAACGCTCTCAAAATTATAAGAAATATCTAAAAGTTTTCAATGCTCAACAGCTTGGCGTTGATCCAAAATTTGTTGGTCTGCCTGGCTCTCCTACAATCGTATACAGGGTGGAGAAGATTCCAAAAGCAAAAGCAAGCAGAAAAGCCGAAGTAGTAAATGCCTCCGATCATGAGCAGATAAGAAAAGTTGTTACGAAGATACATGATATTCTAGGAGGAATGATGATTAAATGACAACGATCACAAGTGAAGGCAGTTACAGACACTTGTATGTAGTAATTGAACATGAAGAAGGTAAACCGATTCCTGTTAGCCTAGAAATGCTTGGTGAAGCTAGAAGGCTCATGGATGAATTTAACAAAAAATATTCCTCAAACGAAAAAGTTGTTGCCATTGTATTAGGAAACAATGTCAGAAAATTATGCGAAGAATTGCCATTCTATGGTGCAGATGCGGTAATTTATGCGGAAAGTCCAGAATTGCAATATTCTATAAATCTAATTGACACTAAAATAATCAGCGAGATTGCTATAAATAAAGAATGTGTAGTAAAGATTTCTCCAGACTATGTCGAACGTTTTAAAAAGCCAAGATACATGTTTTTTGCCGCTGACAACATAGGCAGACATCTGTCCTCTACAGTACTGGTAGAATTAGAATCTGGTCTTGCTTCAGATATAAACAAACTTGTAATTGAAGATCTTGAAATCAAACATGAACATAAGACAAAAGGTCAAGCAATGACGTATGAAAAAACACTTGAAATGTATCGACCTGATTTTTCAGGTTTTCTATGGACTACTATTCTATGTCTTGATAATCGAAACCCTGCAATAGAAAGGGAATATCATCCCCAAGCTTGTAGTATAATTCCTGGAGTATTCCAACCACTTATGCGTGATAGCACCAGGAGTGGAATAATTGTAGAATATATTCCAAAATTAGAAGAACAGGATCTCAATGTAAAGATATTAAATCGTAAGATTATCAAAAGTGCTGTTGACTTTGATATCTGTAAAGCAATCATAAGTTTTGGTCGAGGAATTAAAGATTTACCAGAAGAAAATATCAAACTAATTGAAGAACTAGCAAAGGAGTTGAATGCAGAGGTTGGAATATCATTGCCAATTTCAAAAAAACCATATGTGGTAAGTGAAACAATAGCCTCTAAGTATATGGTTCCTGAAAGAGTAATTGGAACTAGTGGTCGAAGAGTTAGCCCCTTGCTATATATTGCTGTTGGAATTAGCGGAGCGATGCAACATATTGCAGGAATGAAGGAATCCGAGTTTGTCATTGCAATTAATCCTGATGAAAACTCACCGATTAAAGATGAATGTGACATTTTTATTAAAGGCAGAATGGAAGATGTAATGCCTATTCTAATTGAAGAATTAAGAAAACAAAAACTAGTCATGGAGGTTAGAAAGTAAAAATGGAGCATTTTGATGTCGCCATAATTGGAGGTGGTTCCGCCGGGTTAGCTGCCCTCAAACAGTTATCAAATTTGGAAAAACAGGCTGTCCTGATCGAGGCTGGAAAGACAGTAGGCTCAAAAAACGTATCTGGAGGAATTCTTTATTCAAAGAAACCAAAAAATGGTAAAGTCTATAATGTTGAAGATGTCTATGGACAAGAATTTATAGCTGCTGCTCCTCTAGAAAGACTGATCACAAAATATATTCTTCATGCTACTTCAAAAGAAAAAATATTTTCAATCGATCTCACATCTGCTCATAAATATCAGGCTAACTTTGGCTACTCTGTTCTTTTAAATAAATTGAATTCATGGTTTGCAAAAGAAGCGACCTCAAGTGCCGAAAAACAAGGCGGTGGAATAATTCCAGGAGTTCATGTCAAATCAATTACTTGGCAGAATGATAAGACTATAATAGAAACTAACGAACTTGATGAATTTGAAGTTAAGGCAATAATTGCAGCTGATGGAGTAAATTCAGAAATAGCAGAAATAACTGGTGCAAGAAATAAGTTCACCACAGAAGAGCTATATCAAGGTGTAAAGGTTGTAGTCAAACTACCTGAGGAGATTATGGAACAAAGGTTTGGAATAGGCCCAAATGAGGGAGCTGCACATCTTTTTGCTGGTGATATCACACTAAATCATATAGGCGGCGGTTTTGTTTATACCAATCGAGACACACTATCGGTTGGTGCAGTATATCATTACGATTCTTTAATACAAAAACCAGATGAACCATACGTACTTGTTAATGCATTATTGAATAATCCCATGGTTAGAGAATTTATCAAAGATGAAGTTGCAGTAAAGCAGGATATTGACAAGGATCTTCCAAAAGAAGAACAGTTAAGGACACGTTTTGCAGTTAGTAAACTTGTTAAGACGTGGGATGACTTGCGCTATACATACTATTCTCCAGCTAGCAGAGCAAAACTGATTGAAAGCGGCAAATACAAGTCAGAAACAGAGATCAAGGCAAGGATCGATTCCATTCGTCAAGAGCTAAGTGATAAATACAAGGCAAAATTCGAAACTGATTATGTTGAGCTAGAATACAGTGCAAAATTAGTACCAGATGGAAAGCGATGCAGAATGAAAAAACCTTACAACAAGAATATCTTGTTTGTGGGGGATGCGGCTGGTCGTGGTATTTTTGTTGGTCCAAGAATTGAAGGACTTAATGTAGGAATTGATGACGCAGTAAGGGCTGCCAATGCTGTTGCAAGATCAATTGATAGGAACAATTTCACGCATAACTATCTGGGAGATTATTATACGCGATTAATAGAAGATAGCCCATACACAAGAGATATGAAGGAAATTGATAAAGATTATCTAAAGACATTTCTCGATGCTGCAAAAGATGTTCCAAAAGATATTGTCGGCTCAAGATATGGAATGATATTTAGATTAATGACGAGTGGTACGTTAAGAGGTCTTGCGGTAGGATTTGCTAACATGTTAGGATACGATCGTCTTTTGCCAATAGTGGAATCAGTAGAGACGTATGTTCAAGTACCTGTAGAGATTGCTGAAAAATCAGGTACGATAGTATCATCGACATATACTCCTACAATTCCAACAATCGCTCAACGTATAGCAAAATTAAAGTACGATGATGATAATCTCCCACACATTAAAGTATTACATCCAAAAAGTGAATTTATGAAAAAAATGGTTATATTGTGTCCAACAAAATGCTATAGCGTAGAAAACGATGATGTCATGCTTCAGCATGAAGGATGTATTGAGTGTGGAAGTTGTGCCAAAGAAACAGAATGGAGACATCCTCGTGGAGAGAAAGGAATTAACTTTCAGTATGGGTAAATGCATAAATCTAGAGATACCCATTTTATAATTAATTTTTCCATTTTATTGAGCAACCAATAGATGGATCGAAATCCTTTTCTATTTTTTCGCCTCGCAAAATCTTCCTTACGTTGCTTTCCATAATTGGAATGGTTGAAGTCATTCCAGGTTCCAATGCATCATTAATCTTACCATGGAATACTAGTTTGTGTTCCATATCTAAGAGAAAGGGATCGGGCGTACAAACTGCACCATATGCCTTTGCAACAGCTTGACTATCATCAATTAGATAAGGGAAATTTATTTCGTATTCGCTAGCAAACTTCAGCATATTTTCAAAACCTTCACCCTCATAATTAGGATCGTTGCTGTTAATGCCTATTACTTGTAATTCTGACGGCTTGAATGTAGATTGAAGGTTAATAATGTCAGGAATTCTTGCCTTAACGTAAGGGCAATGATTGCATATGAAAACCACAAGCAAGGATTTGCTGTTGAAATCTTCTAGAGAATACATTTTATTATCGACCCCTTTTAATCTAAAATGCGGTGATTTTTGACCCGTCCTTAGAACCTGAGTTGAAGCAGTTTTTACCATACTATAGCCTTTGGAACAGGATATTAAAAATTGTGCGGTTCTACTAAAGGTAAACCATCATTGTATAAGCAGATCATCATAAAACCCTTGATAAGGTTTCTTTTTTCTTTACAGCTCATTCGAATACTATAACTCTTTCTAACTTATCCGACCCACACTTATGAATAATAAAACTACGGTAATTGTTGCTATATCTATAATAATAATCGCATAATACTGCTTTATTTACCAAATGGACACTCAACTTCGAACAAAGAATGCTGACAAAGATATTTCCAGTGATATTCGTGCATGGTCATTTCCGATGCATCACTATAGAAAAAATGTGAAGATTTACTTAATAAAGAGGTATTCCATTCTATACAATAACTTTCTATAAATGAGTCATATAATTCTTCATTAGTGTTAAATTGCCAAATGAAAGACTAGAATCTGTATCAAGTGTGAACTCATAAAATCATTTCCATAATCTTGGACGTATTTAAAGTCATAGTCCTACCTTCTACTAGAATACTATGTATACACAAGTATACACCTGCTATGGTTAAAACCGATACATAAGTAACAGAGTATGCCATTGTTTCGTTTTAACAATTTATATGATCAACAACTGGATCATGGGGAATATTGCTTGACTCTACCAATTTCCACTGATTTGCTTCCATTATAGCATTAATATCACATTTAGATACGGATCCTGATTTACCACTCACTACTACAGACATAAGATCACCATTGAAGTTTGCATGCCCAAGTCCGAGAGCATGACCTATCTCATGTTCTGTCAACTGCTCTATTTTATTTAAGCTTAATGTACTACCAAAAGCACTTCTAGAAATACTAATTCGTACGCTAGTTATAAAACCATTTTCATCAAAGTTATTTACAGACTGGCCTGCTGTTACAGAATTTCTAAGTGTATGCCCTGCTGATGTTGTCTCAGCACCAATACTGCCGTCAATGTTTTGCGCTGTTGGATTAAAGTTCACTTCTATATCGGGGTGACTCTTAGTTTGTGTTATTTTTATAGCTTTTAGCTTTGTATTCCATTTATTTATTGCATTCTTAACAGCCTGCTGTGTGACTACATCAGCTCCAATTATCTTGTATGTTAGCGTTCCATTTGTAAGTTTATGACCCCAAGTACAACAAACTTGAATGAAGTGCATCAGAGGCTGTTTTTTATTACTATTATCTAAAGAGATGGATCCTTTTACATCCTGTAAAAATGTAGTTGACGTCACTATAGCAACTAACATTAAGACTATTGCCATCCTCCTTAATAATGCAGAGGATAATTGTGTCTTCTTCTGCAATGAGAATTATTTATCTCTTAATAGTCTATATGTGTTAAATGCTAATCCTTAGTCACTTTACTCTAAAAAGAACCATATTACTTAATCACTTCACATTAATTATATACTTATTACCAGTAATATGCATAATCTTATTATTGACTTAGTTGATAATAGTGTATTATGTGGCAAGCAGTATCAATTCCTGTCTTTGAATTACAAAACCTATTGACATTCATTGATAATGCACGATTCTAAAATAATATAACATACTACAACAGAATTGGAGTAATTTGAATGGAGTGAGGACATTTATTGCTGTGGATGTATCTAACAAAAATGGTATTGAAAACTTACAGAAAGAGTTAATGGAAATTACTAGGTGGAGTATACAGGAGGTCAAACCAGTTGAAAAACAGAATTTTCATTTTACTCTTGTTTTCCTCGGCACGGTGAACTTAGATACCATTGATAAAATCAAAGCTAAGTTATTGGAATTACAATTTAAGCCTATTAATGTAACCTATACTGGTCTTGGAGGGTTTCCAAGCTCTAATTTTGCTAGAGTGATTTGGATTGGAGTGAATGAGGAAGGGAGAAAAAGACTTTCCAGTCTTGCTGAATTAGTAATATCAAAATTGGCAGAGATTGGTTTCCTGTCAAAACCATTTATACCGCACATGACAATATTTCGAATAAAAAAGGAGAACTCAAAACTATATAATATATTGTCAAAGTATAATGACAAGACATTCGGTAGTGATGTTATTAACAAAGTACATCTAAAAAGGAGTGATCTAACACCAGCTGGCCCAATTTATTCTGATATATTTACAGTGTATGCTAAATGACTGATACAATTAATACCATCATTTCTGAAGCAATGCAATGTTGCCAACCATCACGATCGGATACAGAAAAGTTGACAACAGTAGCTGACAAAACAAAGAATCTTGTTACTAAATATACTTCTCCACACATCGTAGAAATAGTTTTTGGTGGATCATTTGCGAAAGGAACTTGGTTGAAAGAGGATACAGACGTAGATATTTTCGTAAAACTGGATACCTCAATCAGCGATGAAGATTTTGAATTACTTGGTAAACAAATAGGACTGGAGTCATTGAAAAGGTATAAGACGCATCTACGTTATTCTGATCATCCATATGTTGAAGCATTTGTTAAAGGAATTCGAGTCAACATTGTTCCATGTTACAATGTAGAAAAAGGAAAATGGAAAAGTGCTGCTGATAGATCTCCATTTCACACGGAATATATCAAGAATAATCTAGATGAAGAGAAAAGAAAACAAGTGAGGTTGCTAAAGAAATTTTTAAAATCTGTTGGAGTATATGGAGCTGAAATTGCTACAAGTGGTTTTAGTGGTTATGTTACAGAGATCCTGATTCTAAAGTATGGTTCTTTTGAGTCAGTATTACAGGCAATTTCAAATATCAGCAGCAGAGAAGGTGAAAAAAATGTAATTTCTATTGATAAAATAGATGTCGATATTATAAAGACCTTTCAAAGCCAGCTTATTATAGTAGATCCAGTCGACCATAGAAGAAATTTAGGCGCTGCAATATCTGCAGAGAGCATTGGTAAGTTTTTGTTAGCAGCAAGAGCATTCTTAGAAAAACCATCGCTAAAGTTTTTAGAAAAGAAAGACAAAAAGCATATTAATTTCCATAATCAGCGGCTTTATTCAAATTTACTCATAATTGAATTCAGTTATTCGGAGCGTAGCCCTGATGTAATTTGGGGTCAGTTAAAAAGAAGTCTTAATGCAGTTTCAAAGCAGCTGAATCTAGCAGGTTTTAAAGTAATTCGAGATACATATATAACAGATGAAAAAAAATTAGCTGCATTTGTATTTTTGTTGGAATCGGATATGTTATCATCATATGCTGAAAGGATTGGCCCAGAAATCTTTAGGAAAGATGCCACCACTAACTTCATCTCAAAGAATAGCAAAGAATCTCTGTTGATGTGGGTTGACAAAGAAATGAAGGTTAAAAGTTTAGTTGAGAGAAGAGCAAAAAGTGCAAGAGATTATATCAAATTATTCTTATGTGAGAGAATTGAAAGTACGGGAATTGCAAAGGGGTTGATATCAGATGTTCGAAGTACACTTCAAATTTATACAGCAGATGAAAGAAAAATAAAGGGAATAGTAAATGATGCAGTCACCGAGATTGTCACAACAGATTCCAATGTCTTTTAAAGAACTCGATATATATTCGCCTGAACTTGCCAGTGTTATTTCATATCCACCACTTAGTGTTCGAGAATACACTAATCGCTTAAAGGAAATATGTTCACTCGGGATTACCCATGTTTTACCTATAGGAAGAACAAAAATTGGCAAAATGACTATTGCAGGTAAGGGAAGTGTAGGTATTGTTCTGAAAGTTAAGATCGAAAGCAAAATTCATGCTCTTAAAATAAGAAGAACCGATGCAAATAGGGAGACAATGCAAAGAGAAATATCTCTACATAAAATCGCAAATTCAGTTAATGTTGGACCAAAACTCTCCAGATTCTCCGAAAATTTGATCGTTATGGAGTTTATTGATGGTTTAAGCATACTTGATTGGGTAAAGCAGCAGAATATAACTGCAGATGAAGGTCGTAATATTGCTATCTCTATCCTAGAGCAATGTTATAACTTGGACAAAGCACATATGGATCATGGAGAGCTAAGTTGTATAAATCACCACATAATCATCTCAAAATCAAATACTGCCAATATTATTGACTTTGAAAGCTCCAGTACTCAAAGAAAATCATGCAACGTAACTGCTGCTGCTCAATCATTATTTATAAGTGAAGGACTCATTGCAAATAGAATGAATGAATTGTTGGGATCTGATAAGAAGGAAAAAATTATTCCGATCTTAAAAACCTACAAGTGGAATCAAGTTAGAGTTAACTTTGATAAAATAATAGATACATTCTGTTAGTTGAGCTTTATCAAGAATACGGTATATCATCTAATCTTGATATACCAGTTTCAATCTCAAACTGCATTGCAAGCTCATCTTAACACCAAATACTAAGGAAAGACGATATTAGATCACAATATACTGTAAAACATGCAATAAATATGATAATATTTTAAAGCCTAAAGATCCATTAAAATTATTTATGGATCTATACTTAGCTATATAAGAAATATATAAACGCACTTGCTATTGTGTTTTAAAATAATGCGTTGCAAGTTTACTAAAGTCTTTTAATAAAGTACAACTATCATCTTTTTGATATTGTCTTCATACACTCCGATTGAAATTCGCAAAATAAAAAAGATTAATCTCAAAGGTGGAACCATTATTGATGGTTTTCCAAGTGTTGGTCTTACTAATGCTATTGCGTCAGAATGTTTTGTACGTTCGCTAAAGACTGAACTTGTAGCAGTTTTGAATTCACCAGGATTTCCTCCCTTATCTATAATCCGTAATAGTACCCCAAATTTTCCGGCTAGAATTTATACAAATGAGGATCTGAGGCTGACTATTTTTGCATCTGAGTTAAGTCTTGACCAGTCAATGTATTATTCTATATCAAGAATAGTCTTACAGTGGGCGATCGAAAATGAATGTGAACTTATAATCAGCGCCGCTGGTATGCCTGCATCTGAAGAAGATGCAGATCAGGTAGCAGAAGCACAAGTTTATGCAGTGGCGAGTACAACCCAGGCTTTAAATCGGTTGGCTAATGCTGGAGTTCCACAGCTGTCGAACGGTTCTGTTACAGGGATTGCCGCACTGCTATTAAATGAAGGTGTATCGATGAATTTTGATGTGATCGTTTTGCTGGTTAAGGTATTAAAGGATTCTCTAGATTTTCGTGCAGCCGCTGCAGTCTCAAAAACAATCAGTAAACTGGTCCCAGGTGCATCATGCGATATTCCTTCTCTTCTCAAGGAAGCAGAATTAATAGAAAAAAATCTAAAAAAGATTAGGAATGAACAAGGAAATCCTAGTGTGCGAATATATGGATAAAAAATTTCATTAAACGTTTCTTCTAAGTGCCGACATTCATCGGCGCGAGTATTAAATTCATTGTAATATATGGGATCAATGTTTGACATATTTTTTATTATTGGGATTATTGAAAAAGATTCAGTTCAGATTTTCTAATACAATTTACTATGTGTGTTAATGTTTAAAATAAAGTATTAATTCATTATATTATCCATATATGCCATTGCTCCCTATGATATAACTGGTTCTGACCGATTATTCAAATTTCTGTCTAACGCATAGGAGAGAATATTTACAATAGCTACGATTTAACTATCGAATTATATTGCACGGATTCAGACATCTAAAGATTTGCAGATGGATTTATGGAATACGGAGATCAATATCGATGGATTGATGGAAAATATAATCTTTTGAAGAGCACAGATCATCGAAAAGACATCAAACTCTATAAGTTGCACGGCTCACTGTTGTATTGGATAACTTTGACAAGACGTCAGAGAATATAAGAAATAAGTTGCTGCGGAACGGTCTTACGAAAAGATACAGTAACTTAAGGGTTTGAATAGCAGGCGATTAAATAATTAATTATATGTAGATAAATCTTGAATATCTTATCGAATTGCACGACGTAGTTAGATCTATTGATTGGAATAGTTCAAAGAAAATTATCCTAAATAGCAAAAAGAGCTAAAGTCTTGTATCGAATCTTTGCTTAACCAATCTTGAACTACTACATAGCCTTACCAAAATCCCATGCTGAGAAGAATTTTGGAGTAAATTCAATCATAACCTCAGTCCCACTTTTAGTATTTTCCATTATCATCTTGGCAAGAGGGTGCTCAATAGTACCAAGGTACTTCATGTTTATCTTTTCTACTATTGGCAAGTTCTTCTGTATATCTTCAGATACTCTTGCTACTGCTCTGCCCTTTACTCCCTTGTATGGAAAGTTATCATCATCAATAGAAAAGTAAATCTTGTCAGGATTTCTCCGAATATTCTGAACTTTCTTTGTCATTTTTTGAGTGGCAGTATATATCTTGCCAGATTCTTTGTCGTCATAGAGAAACCAGGTTGGCTGGATCATAGGATATCCTTCTTCGTCAATAGTAGATATCTGCATATTGAGTTTACTTTCAAGAATGTTATTAACTTCTGTCTCTGTGACAGGATTAGGCATACCTGGAATAGCCTGTATGAGTTTCAATGTATTTAAGATGTCATCTTTTGATATAAACATTCTAATCCTGTGGACATATCTTAAGAGATAGATTATAGTCTTCAAGTACAGATTTTGTAATGGATAATTGTTGGTGTCTATCTTTGATTGTCTAGACTCTAAAATCGTCTTTGCATTTGAATATGCCGAAGGAAGCAAACCTTCAGCTGATGGAGAGCTTAACAACATTCTTTCTACCATGTTTTTCGCTTGCAAGCTCCTTAACTGGTGCATTTATAATGTTAATCTGTATGTAGGTACTGACATAAGCAGCTGTTCTGCTAATTCAGTAGCAGTCTTTCTTTCTGATTTAGCTGATCTCATATCTAATCCGATTTATGTTCTTAAATCTGCCGCTACTACACCCAAAAATTAGCTTCAACATGAGACCAAAACAAAAATCGATTATTGTAGACTCTTGAATTCTGGACTCGAATTCTGGAATTACTTTTCTCGGTTTTGCTAACGGATTTTATCTACTTGCTCTCGTTAATGTCAACATAGATCAGCGTACTTTTCTTTCTGATATTGCTTTCTCCCTCACATGTCCACCTTGCACCATTGATGCTAGCCCGCCTAGTAGACAGCGTCCACATCTCACCTTCTCCTCTTATTTTTACAATGCCCTTCGAATTTGCAGGCTCGGCTGACCCAATTTCGGTGGCAACTATTATATCTCCCTTTTTGGTCGATTGCATGAATTTACCGCTCCAACTTGAAGTACCGTCCTGATTTACTGTGTTATCAATGGTGGCTAACTGGGTTCCGCTATATCTGCCAGTAATAGTGCCTTCTTCATTGGTTTCTATCCTTAGTGAATTATTTGAGATCTCGAGTATGCGGTTAAG
>JBEVTH010000061.1:9689-12524 GCA_041156085.1 Candidatus Nitrososphaera maunauluensis | reverse complement strand
GCAATTAGAAGAGGAAAATGAAATTGTTCTAATCATTTCATATTATGAGACCGCCGATTCTGTCAGACAAATTTTGTCATCACCCACAAGTAATTTACAAAATAATAATAATATTGACGTAAGAAAATACGAGAATGAAGGTTCTCTTATAATTATGGATTCTCTTAAGGCATATTTTGGTTTGGATAGCGATGATAATGATGATGCTGACAACAAAAACGGTGAAGGGCGGCGACCTAATAAAGACATCATTATATCTTTTCTCAAACAATTAATTGAAAAGGCTGAAAGTTCAGGGAAGAACGGTGTTTCAGTGTTTGCTGACATAGCCTCGTTTTATCATTATAACAATTATTCAGTGGACAAACTTGTTGAATACGAGTTATCTTTGCCACGAAAATATCATGGTATGAAAATGAAAGGATTCTGTATTTATCACAAAGCAGACTTCGAAAAAAGACTCACAGAAGAACAAAGGCAAAAGTTACTAACTCACCATGGTAAAGGACTGTTGTTGACGGAAGATTAAAAGAGTAAGAAATCAGATTGCGTTAGCATTTGGCTCTTTAGATCTCAGATAAGAATATTTGATACGTTAAATCCCACTGGAATATCTACAAGCTTTTTCCAAATAATCGTCTCCTTGCATTGGGATTCCTATAAGTATGGAGACAAAGCTCACAAACTGAATATAATTGACATGAAACATATGGGTTGGTCAAATGCGCGTATAGCAATCATTTACGATAGACTATTAGCTCCACTCTATGACTGAAGTTTTCCAAAATGTTAGAGCTTGTCGTGTTTGATAAAATAATCACAATGATGGAAATCAAAAATGATTTTCGACTGATTGAACAGCTTCTCTTTTTTTCAATCTTTTTTTCGATTAACCTACAGTATGGTAGCAGATTTTATACTCTCGAATAAAGTCTTGCTTTTTATTATCTGAAAGATCCTCAAGATTTTGAAGATAATTTGGTTCATTTTTGTTACAATTACTTTCCTTGATCCCAAGTGAATCGAGTTCATTTATCCACCAACTAGATTTTTCTGATTGATTATCATTATTGCCATTATCATCATTGATTCTCTTACTATGGCTGTCTTTGAGAGCTGAAAACCGACCAAAAACATTCTCCTCTTTAATACGATTAATTGTCATGCTATAGCTTCATCCTACGTGAGCAGTGCACTTAAGCCTATCTAATAAGTGTATCAAAATATCTATTTTTATCCTAAAATACCTAGAACTTATGACAATGAAGTCATAATCAAAAACTGCTTTTTACTGTTTCTCTAATTTTACAACAAACTTTTTCTGAGACTTCAATATTTGATTTGTAAGGTGTAAAACTTTTTTTCTCCTGCAAATTATATTCTTCTTAGACCTATTACGAAATAAATCATAAGTGAGGATTAATGCATTAAATCTATTGCTAGCTTTAATTCTAATATCTCTGTTTCTATAGTCTTCCTCTCTGTATCATCAATGGCATATCTCAAAAGTTTTGTACATGCATCTAATTCAGCTAATATTATATCTCTTTTATCTAAGCAAAGAGTATGATAAGAATCTATGAAATTGTACGTTACTTTTCTGTTTCTCTCTTTGCAACCACAGATTCTTGCTAGAATTGTCAGAGGAACTTCTGTTTCACAGATATTCATATTAACCTACGACCCTCATTATATGTTGGAGAATCTTCCTCCAATAAAAACTTTTATAATATAGTTATCCTATATTTTTCTATAATCTAGTCCTATAAAGGAAAGTGATATCGCAAATATGAAAGATCAACAAGACCATAATGCGAGTTATTTGATAAGGAGACAACTAGAGTTGTCCGGATTACATAAGGAAACAAACCAAAATTTGACGGATGCTTCTATGTATTTATCCTAAGCGAATCAATCATTTTTTGTACAGTCGGAAGGTAACTATAGAATCTAGCTGCATCTGCATTGTATGATAGAAGATATACTTTATTATTATCAATTGTTGTTATAACGTCGAGTGCTTTAGTTGTTCCTACAATGGGATTACTATAAGTATATTCTATTTTTTTCCCTTGATAGCCTCCTGACAGAAGGGTTGGAGTCGATTCAACAAGCTGGAAATTCGGCAAGGACTTTCTTAAATTAATTATTTTATTAGTATATCCATCTAAAGTTGGATTTTGAGAAGACGATAATGTTAAATTCCCTACTTCTATTAAAAGATATTCTCTGAATGTAGTAGTCGAGCTTGAAATCGGAGAAACAAAATTGACCACAATATTCCTTTGTTGTTCTTCGATTCCTTGGGTGAATTCTAACTTTTCCCAATTTGATGGGTATTCTATTTTAAATTTGTAGACTGGATTTTGATATATAGAAAAGCCTGTTTGTGATAATAGATTTTGCTCTTGCAATATATTTATTGATAATAATGCACCTAGTGCTGGTATCATGAATACAAGAAATATGCGCCGAATATTGCCGTTATCTTTCAGTATTATTCTCTTAGTCACTGGTCCTGGTTTTAGAGTGTCTTCTCTATTAATTTTGCTTGAGGTCTGTACTAGATGTCTGGAAGGTTCTTGAATAGTATCTCCAATCTACACTGCACTGCCACTGTCATCCTGTCATTGCCGGAGACGTACAAGAGAATCTTATCGATGCCGTCTTGCATATCATAACCACATATCATAACCACTTTTTGATTCTAGAATTAAGAACGATAATTAATTTTAAACGTTCGTGTTGAAGAGGTTTAAAGTAGTATGATTGCTATATTTACATAGTTCATGGCCTTATACGGAATCTATGGAAAACATACGCAAGAAGCCTGCC
>JBEVTH010000061.1:0-9589 GCA_041156085.1 Candidatus Nitrososphaera maunauluensis | reverse complement strand
TGTAAGCAAATACAAGATGGAACCTTGTCCTCAGATGATGCTACTGCAACTGAATAGAGCCTAGGTCCTCTATGAGGCTGCTCAAAGATTTCTCGTTATCTTTTTAAAGATAAGAACACCAAGTTAAGATCCCAACAAATGACAAGGTTGAATTTGAAAATGATAATAGGAGTGACCGGAGGGTAACGATAACTAAAGCGGCCAAACCAACGATTAGTCTGGTCGCATACAAGGGAGTGAATAAAAATAAAATTGAATATGTATTATAATTTTATTCTCAGCAGGATTCTAATTTTATTTATGACAATAATAATATTATTTGTTATTACATCTTCCTATATTGGATTTAAAATATCCGCATTTGCAAAAGCTGATATCAAGTCTGCCTCTTCTTCCTCATTTCCTTCTTCAGGCCTTGATGCTAATCTAACAATCCACAATACAACAGGCACTATATCTCTAGTCGCATATAGACAAACAAATGTTTTACCTAGACCTCAATTCAAGCCATTTGTAGATATAAACCCAAATGAATCTTATCTCACAAGAGATTATGGAACTTATAAGGCTGCAAAGATCCAATCAGAATCAATAAAGCCTGACACTAGAACTTTCAAAGTCCAGCTGCCTTCTTCTATCAATTCTTCCTCTATTATGGGGTTAGCTAGAATTGGAAGGCAAGATAAAGTCCTTCATTTTACTACGAATCATGATTTTATAGTCAACGATAAAAGACGTATTGCTGGGCTTCAAATCAATCAAAGTGGATCCTTGAGTGGATTTGAAGGGCTAGCACAGAATTGTTGCGATCCCCCAGACATACAGGTTGCAGCTGGATCAAACTATGTAGTAGAAATGGTTAATCTCGACGCAGCAGTTTATACAAAAAGTGGTACTCTTATAAAGGGATTTGGACTCGATCAATTCTTCAGTCGTTCAGACTCTGGTTCTTCAAAATCCGACAACTTGAGCGACCCATCACTATTATTTGATAGTCAGGCTGGAAGATGGTTTGCTTCTATTTCTGATATAACTACACACAGCATTAGGGTAGCTATTTCCAAAACTGATAATCCTACAGGTGTTTGGCGAATATACAACTTTCCTTTTGGATTACAACCTAATACTTGTTCTGACCAGCCATTTATTGGAGTAAGCAAAGACAAGTTTGTAGTAGCTGCTAATAATTGGGCTAACAATTGCGAGTGGTATTCCAACAGTAGACCACCAGAATTTAGAGGTGTTCAATTTACTGTTGCCGATAAGAGTGACTTAATCAATGGAGTGAACTCTATCAGATCCATGCAATCTAAACCAAATTTTAATTACTTTTCACTGCATCCTGTGGTTAGCCCAGGCCCGATATCAGCCCTTCTAATTGTTACTGTTGGAGATTTAAATTATAACAAAGTACAAGTCCTCTATGTTGATGGCCCAATCTATAATTTGTATATCAAAAGTAAATCTGATTATATTCAAACAACTCATGTACCTCCGGATGGTATTGAACCTGAAACAAACAAAGAAAATGATCAATGTTGTAATAGTAGTAGTAGCACTAGCAGTGATCTCGCAAAAGAACATAAGGTCAGCACAGGAGATGCGAGAATACAAAGTGCCGCTTGGTATCAAGGAAAACTTTGGCTTGCTTTCAATGATGGCTGTTTTGTCGAAGGTGACACAAAAAGTCGATCTTGCATTCGACTTATACAATTGGACACAATATTCAATAGAATTGGCCAAGACTTTGATGTTGCTGCTGCTGGTTCATCGTTCTACTTTCCTGCTATCTCTATAGACAAAGCTGGCAATTTGGGCATCATATTTGGTTATTCTTCTTCTCCTCCTTCTCTTTCTACCTATCCTAGCCTAATGGTTTCGAAGCGGCTCGCAAAGGATATGCCAAATTCAATAGAACAACCGCAAATCCTGAAACTAGGCACAGCAAATGAATTATCTAACAGATACGGGGATTATTTTTCAGCATCTTCAGACGGATCTGAAGCTTCTACTATTTGGTTGGCAGGTGAGTATCATTCAGCGAAGACGTGGTCTACATACATTGGTCGCTTGGATATACCAAGATGATGTTTTGTTTTTGTATTAAGGCAATTTGAAATATGATATTCTCGAAGATTATGTACTAATCTAATGGCTAAATCAAATCAGGCAGATATAGGTATGCTGATCATCGGCATAATCTACTAAAGCTTACACATAGCTCTTGACCTAAGTGTCCGCGCAATAAGAAACGGTGAAATTATCAAAGCAGGAATACTTACAATAATAAAGAGAGTTTGAAATGGTGCCAGCAGTGTAGCTGCTGCGGCCGTTGTCTCTGCAGTACCGAATCCGAACAGTGCAGCAAACAAACTACCTGCACATGTAGGACATCCTATAAACAACCCTGTTGTTACACCAATGCTTTCAACAAAAGAGATTTTTTTGGTTACTTGCATTTTCATCATCCTCCGGTATGCATAGAGATTTAAAGAAATATTAAATCCAACCATAACTGATATTACAAGTGCCAAAACAATATTGATGGGTATTAACAAGATCAAAAAGTGATTCGTGATATATGCAGCAAACATAGGAACATAACCGGGAACATTGCAACAAGTAACAACATTGATCGATGGGACTGCAATTCCAATTCCAGTAAATGAAATATCACCTCTGTAAATAAAGATCTGGGATAAAAATCCAAAAAATATTCCGTATCCTACTGCAGATATTATCATAACTTTCCAATACCTGTTATCTGAAAATGCTGATGTTATGTATGATATCAAACTGTTTGTACTAGAAGTTAGTTGTTGTTCTGCTCTAAAAACTCTAAATGTACCACAACCAATAGATACTAATGATGCAATGGTGAGCATAAAAATAACAAATGCGACGTTTTTAAGTTGCGATGCAATAATAACTGGCTGCTCTGCTGAAGACGAAAGGCTTAGCCTAGAGTAAATGATGAATGCTGAGATTAGAGAAAATACACCCACTAATGTAATTCTAAAGCCGCTATTACGAAATTTGACCCAGTTTTCATTCGCAGTCATTCTATGAGGATAACAAATCCAGTTATCACAAATTAAATTTATCGATTTGATTTTAGAAATAACTTTCATTTACTAAATCATAATAGCAAACAATTTTTTAGAAAAATCATTACGGTAATAGCTTGTGTTGCCCCCTCTCCCTATGGTGACTCGTAGATTAAATGTAAAAAAATACTCTAGATGATTTAACTGGTATAATATGACTAACACAGAATTAGAAACAACTGTTGGTATAGAAAATGACAATATAGGAGAACAACAGCAACAGCAAGATCAAAACAAACCTGAAGAGAGACCCACAAATATAGAACATGAAATTGAATGTCCTCAATGTCACGATATAATGACTTTACGATCTGATTTTGATAATCTCTACTATTGCTGCGAAGAATGTGATTTTATGTTATATACAATAAAGCGTAACTTGTGAGTGTTATTACACTTTCAGATCGGAGAAGAACCACCTAAAATAGATGATAGTTTACTATGAGCGCTCTTTAAATATAAAATTCCCGGAGTCGTTACCTTAACATTATTACCATGCAATGCTTGAATAGCATTTTTTGTAGAAATTTTTTTCGATCGATGATATATCAACACTTTAATAATGCCATCTGACTACTTGCATAGATACATAAATGTGAAAATGCGCCTTGTTTATCTACAATTCTGTAGATATTCTAACTACCCTTATGATAATATAGATAAAAATTCATCTTAATATCTTATCTCTTCCACTATCAAATTCCTGTGCAGAGGGCATAATATAGTTAAGTTAAATAATCTCATCTGCTTTAATAAGAGTAGTTTGAGTACCACCACCACAGTCAATAATAATAATAATAATAGTGACAATAATGATTTGTCACTGACCAAGTGGGAAATGCAATTATTAAAATGCATAAGGACTAAGGCAATGACAGAAAAAAAAATAGCCAAACAAATTTCACTTAACGGTTCTGTCGTCTCCGAGTTGATCACCAACCTAATGCTACTAGGATTTGTTGAAAGGTTTAGAAAGCGAAGAATGCACTTCTCCTCTCGTGAGTACTTTATCGCAACGATCGATGGTATTGAAGCTCTAGAAGCAGCCAAACGCAGCAGGAGGAGCAGTAATGGTAATAATATTTTCTGGGCTCAGATTACATCATTGTTAAAAGACAATATAGAAAAAACGCTCCTTGAATTTTCTGAACAATCATTGGCCTTTAGATTAACATTTGGTGCCGCAAAGTCTAGCTATAGGATAGCAAAATTCATTTTAAAATAATCAAGACTCTAAACATTTCGTACCCTGGATAATCTGTATCTTGTTTCCACAAGATTATATAATACTGCGTTGTTGAATTTTAACTAATGAATTACTGAAGAACGGGCAATTTACACTCTACTAGAACGAATAGTAGTGCCACTATTAAAGTTAAAACTATCAAATCTATTATAGGCTTGTATTCTGCCAAGTATCTAGTAAGTTGCCGATACTAGTGAAAGGAGCCAAGAATGATAAAACAAAAAGAAGGGTTGGATTGACTGCAGTAATATTTTCAATAATGGGCATAATTTTAATTTCATATGTATTTCAAAATAGTTATGCAGACCCTCCTGCACTTAGAACGCTTAGGATTAAAGTTCAACTCGATAAGAGCGTAATTGCACGCGGAGATACGCAGACTGTTCACTTCTCTGTGGTTGATGCAAAGAGCCGTATCCCGATTGGTGGATCTATTACACGCGCAACTGTGACTTATCCTGCCGGCACGCCAGTAAGGCAGTTTAGCACCATTACTGATAAATCTGGACACTCTTCAATATCTTGGCAAATAGAAGATAAAGCTCCGCTTGGTTCTTATGCCATACGTTATGACGTATTTGAACAAGGATATGCCGAGGAGGGGTTTGGCAGCAATTTTGCTGTGGTAGCACATAGTGTTTACCATAACTACCATCACCACGACCACTCCAATTATCCTCATCATTATTAGCTCCCGAACGCTTAAGAAAAATATTATTATAAACGTCACTAACGTTATAGTGTAAACAAAAGAATGTTATATTAACTGTGATCTTGCAGTTATGTTTCCCTGCTGTTGCAGAAGCTGATCGTCGATGCTGCATGAATTAATAATCGTTTTGAACGATAAGATATGATTTAGCGATACTTATGGTCTTCTATGGCCCAAACTATTGAGCCTTTACGATAAATTATCTTATTATTATCCTCTAGGTTTCTTAGTATTCTCTTAAGATCCGATTTCCGGATTCGGTTAACTCCTAGTCCTCTCCACAATTGATCCTCCGAAAGACTCATTTCATATTCTTTCAGAATGCTCTCAATCTTTTTTTTGATTCCATTCATGTTCTTCCATACACGTTCTTCTTCTGTTGAAGACCCAGATCTCATTTGACTATCGTCGGTCATCAGCATTGCAATTGACAATTCGGAAGAATATAAACGATTAAGAACGATTAAGATGTCTTTGACTTGCAGAACCATGTCAATTTGACATCAGTTAGTTCTGTCAGCATCATCCTAACCTGGTCATTTACAACATTTTACCAACAACTATCACTATAGTTCATTGGCAAACTGATTGCGAGCTCAGGGATATACTGATTTGACGCTGGATATGACATATTATGTTTTTGGAGCTTGCCAATTGAGGAGTTGTATCGTATCCTATTTAGAAGTGACGTGCTAGTTCGATGTAAGAAACTCCCTTATTGTTATTGTCGTATCGAGTATTGCTATATATATAAAATAGCACTAGAGATAGAAAACCCACCATTTCAATTGGTAAGCCATATATTCTTGGTATAATAAATTGGCTAAATAAAAATGGAGCTAGTAAAGGAAATTTTGATGTATCAGCTATGAAAACATCATAAGCGATATGTGATAAGTATGCTCCCAAAGTTATCAAAAAAAATAGAGAAAATGCGTGATGCTTGGATAATTTAGTAATCTTTCTATTCTTCTTCGTTCCTCCTCCCGGCTTTTCATACTGCGTAATTTCGTTTCCTGCAGGTGATATTCTATTATAAATATTCGTTGCCAACAGCGAGATCAGGATTGAAGAAACAATAGCAAAAGAAATAGAATGGGCTATTCTACTTTGTATATGAGATCCAGCGACATACAGCAAATGGTCAAAGTCAATAGTTAACGCCATCAATCCAGTCAATGTGGCAATTTTTAGATTCCTAGTAGCAATGCCAACAATGAAGCCAAAAAGAAAGTGCCCACCTATTTCTTGTGTGTCGACCGCATACGTTGGTGGTCCATTAACATTCTTATATTGCTCAAAAGACCCCAAAAATGAATATAGAAAAGCTAACAATCCAAAAACTAAGGATATTGAAATCATAATTAAAAGCTGTGAAGTGATTGAGATCATCTTCAGTCGTAGTTGCATATTGTGGCAGATTGGTACCACACATATTTGTAATTGTCTATCGTATGCAGCATTGTGGCTTGTCTTGTCTTGTCTTGTCTTGTCTTGTTTTGAAGCCCTTCTGACTATAATGAATTGTCTGTGAATATCCGTATCCTTAAGAGGATAATGCTATTTCCCTAATTTGCAGACCATCAATCATATCCAAAACTTCTAACCACCATATTTGAATTACACTAGAAGGTTTTGGAGCTATGCGTGTGTGATAACGATATGATTATCAACAACAAAACCAAACACGGGCGTGCATGCAAAACATTTGTCATGCATCTAGCAAAAAATGGTTTTATCACAGCAGTTGATGACGATGATCATAAAAATAAGTGCATGACTAATTATGTGTAATCCAATGAATCATTCAAACAAGAAAATCATTCCTCGAACCAGATTAGGAGAACCTACATCTGGCAATTGCGTGACATTTACAATTGATGGTGAGGAAACTTTCAAATTAATGTATGAAAAATTTATTCAAGCAAAATCTTGTATCTATATAGCAAACTATGATTTAGATCCTCGGTTGAGATTTGTAAGAGGTGAAGAAGAACCATCATCAAAGTTGAATTCAGCTTCAAACAATTTAATTCGATCACCTTGCAGAGTTGATGAATCTACGGATCCTCAGGAGCAAAAGTTCTCCAAGGACGAAATATATCCATTGCAAGACCTTTTGATAGAAAAAGCAAATCAAGGAGTGGAGATTAAAATTATCGTATGGCAGCCAAGGCTTGAGCTTAGAATAGTTCCAGGAGCAGATGAAAGAGGCTTGGGTGGAAGAACTAAGGAGGTGGAAATGATGAACCAACTTGCAAAGTCTAATGGAACTGAACAAAATTTGATAGTAAAAATAGATAACACTGCGCCCACTCTAACATCTGGTCATCATGATAAAATTATTGTAATCGATAATCAGATTGGGTTTTGTGGTGGCTTGGATCTATCCCACGGCAAATGGGATACAAGCTTTCACGATTTTGATAATCCCTTGAGAGATGTGAACGCGCATCCATGGCATGATGTTCATGCTATGGTTAAAGGACCCATAGTATGGGATTTAATTTACCATTTTCATCAGAGGTGGGTATATTCAATGACAAAAGACATTAATCAAGTAAGAGGTATAGAAATTAAGTCATCCTTTTCCAATCAATCAGACGAGGGAAATATAAGCATTGTTGCCCTCAGAACCTGGAATAAATTCAATAGAAATGGTGGTATCATGGCATGGTATGCTGAGATGTTTAGAAGAGCAAAAGAAAGCATATACATCGAAAATCAATTTCCGTTTGAAAATAAGTCAATCACTCAACTACTTCTAAAACGGCTCAAAGACGTACCAAACCTAAAAGTCATAGTGGTTGGTCCAATTAATCCTAATCTTCCCGGATTCATTGGGAGTATTATAGCAAAAGCAAGCATAAATGATATAGATAAAAATTTGGAGGTTTTACGAAAAGTAGGAGATGGCAGAGTCAAGACATATTGTTTAATATCACAGGATGATTCAGTAGTAGAAAAGCGAAAACAAATCTACGTTCATTCAAAAGTTATGATTGTCGATGACAAATGGATAACAATCGGGTCTGCTAACATGGATAGGGATGGCTTCAGAGATTCAAGTGAACTTGATTTAGGAATGTTAGCACCAGGCCTGGCAAGAAATCTTAGAGTAAAGCTATGGCAGGAGCATCTTAAAGGTTATGAAAATAATATCAAAATTGGCAATAAAAACAGCGACAACAACGGTCTGGATAGTTTCGATGATGGTTTTTTAGTTTGGGAAAATTTAGCAGACGATAACGGAAAAAAAGTTCTAAAAAATGAAGCTATAATTGGTCATGTTTATTATCATAATTTTGAGGAAATGAAATTTCCTCCTCCATACCATGGAGCAAAAGACGACATAAAATTTAAATGGTTTTGAATTGTCGATAAATAATTTTTTTAATGACAAACAAACATTTTTTGATATCAAAGCTAGTTGATTTTAGGAGTCATTTCCTCTTCCTACAGCCATAGCAAATGATATCAATATTTTGTGATGATAATTAGTCTTATAATTCGTTTAATTGTTTAGAAGTTAGCTTAAGGTCGTTACCTCAAAATAATCAAATACTATGAATGTTTATATCGTATTCATACTAATCCTATGTAGTCAAAATGAAGACCAGAAGTCCCGATCAAACGATTGCATCAATCTTACATTCTGCACTAGATGGAGTGACGAAAACAAAGATTATGTATATGTCATTTATAACTTATGAGCAGTTAAACGAATACCTTTCACTTCTGGTGGAAAAAGGCTTAATAGAATACAAGGAAGGGGAGCGACTCTATAGAACCACTGAAAAAGGAGTAAATTTCCTCCACCACTCTGAAAAAGCTACAGAATTCAACAAAGTTCTGATAGTTGGACTTGGTCAATTAGGACTACCCGTAGCAAATTACGTAAAAGAGAAAGGATTTGACGCTTATGGTTATGATATCAGTCCCTTAGCAATGGATCGAGCAGAAAAACAAGTGGGAATAAAGATAGCTAATGATTTTAGTGATTTTGATGTATATATTCTATGTGTATCTACTCACAAACCTGACGATATATTCACTCCACAGATAGAAGGTTTATTGTCTATAGTAGAAAGGATATCAACGGAAGCAAAGAGAGACGGAGCACTTGTCTCAATAGAAAGTACTATTCCAAAAGGAACATCAAATAAAGTGTTTGAAATACTCAATCACAGATTACATGTAGCTCATGCACCTCATAGATGGTATGCTTTAGAAGAAAAAGAACATGGTGTAAATCAGCTTCGTGTTGTTGGTGGAATTTGCAATTGTTGCCTTGAAGCTGCTATGCAGTTCTATAATGGAACTTCCTCTACTTTTGCCCCGTCCTCTGGTACTTCCAATTCAACTACTACTACTACGATTGCTTTTCGTCCCAATGATATATCTGAGAGTAATAATCCCCAATATTCTTCTGGTTTGTCGTTGTCATCGTATAACGAAACAAGGAAAACTCTAGGAATTCCTATGCATCCAGTTTCAAAAATAGAAATTGCTGAGCTATCAAAG
>JBEVTH010000060.1:0-12708 GCA_041156085.1 Candidatus Nitrososphaera maunauluensis | reverse complement strand
ACTAAATTTTAGAATTTCTCAAAGCTCCGAATCGAAAAATCAAATTCGATAGTCTAATATTTATTCCTTGATTTTTATCAATAACTTAGTAGATTAATGCTAAGATAAACCAGAGGAAATAGAAAACCTGTATGGAATATGTAAGGATTGAGATAGCGGATTATCCTTTTAGTTTTCTTTTAACAATATATTTAAGCCTTTATCTATTTCACCAGTATTGAATTTATTCTACTCAATTAACATTGATTCGTACATATATGACAACATCATCATCAGCCTACCTATTAATCAATGGTGAACTTGGCTTCGAAGAATAGATTATCAAAGAACTAACGGAATTGCCAGAGATTGTATAAGTATATCATGTTATTAGTGCTACGATTTGATTGCAAATGTTAGTGAGGATACAATTGATAAATTAAAAGAAACTATTACTTGGCGCATAAGAAGAATTGATAAAATCATATCAACAACAACCCTAATTGCAATTGAAGGTCAATCTTAATTTCTCTTAAAGTGGGAGCTATGTAGAGCCAGATACTATTCTCATAGCACGATTCTTATATGAGATTAATAAAATATCTTCATGAGGAATTATAGCGGCCCATCAAGCAGATTTGTTGCTACCAACCCCAAAAACGGCCATGAGAGAACTGTAGTTGATAGTGATGATGCCAGACACCTTGAAATTTTTATGAATGGTAGCTGGAGACACATCCAAGAAAAATGTCGAGAATATACAAACAAGGATTGCAGAAAAAAGACTGACGTCAACTGGTAAGTCGGATTAGTTGATTTAGCGAGAACAACACTAAATTATTGTGATGATATAGTTACGTATTTGACAGATCAAACTTTTGGAGGATTAGGCAACAATCAAACCGTGATAATTTATGCCCATCAATACAAGAGGAATAGCTGGAGAAATGGTGCTTTTAGATTGAGATTATATAACAAACTATTGAACTTAGTTTTTTTGTTATTACAGATTTTATTTTGGATTAATAGGATTAAGGACATCTGAACATATATTTCGATACTCTTAGAAAACTAATTAATGAATGGATTTTTGCCATTGTGAAATAACAGAATTGTTGTTATGTATATACGAATTATTTCTACTTGTCGTTTCAAGGATCTTTTCTATCTCAGATCTATTAGATATGTGGACATAAAGCGATGAGTGTTCCTTTACCATATTGACATCTATATTTATGTCGCATATATTACAACGGATTTCTTCTTCCATTCTGTGTATTTCAGTTTAAGCTGTACGATAATATATTCATATATGCTGTACGTCAATCTTATGTATTTTAATTACAATATTTTATGGATCTAAAAGGGCCTTTAGATATTCTTTTTTCTCTTCTTTTCATCTTAATTTCTGATATGGAGTTCCTTTTTTCCTGGAATATATGACCATGATAACATTTTTTAGAACAGATAACCAAGTTAAGTATTTTAAATACCAATAAGTAATAGTCATAATAGTAATCATTGAAGACTAACGAACATTATCTTTCTGGGCCATTGTTATGGATTGGTCTTTCACTTGGTCTCATTTTCGCAATTTTATTCTACATTCCTTTTCCTTTTTCTATACCAATAGCCATAGCAGCTTTCATTTTAATGAATTTCTATTTGAGAAAAAGAGTGATTAAGGGAATGAATACTGTATTGGGTAGCAATATTAACCCCTCTGCCTCCTCCTTAAGCTATTCCTGTATCAACTGTGGAACAAAGCACAATCAAACTGCTTGCTCTAATTGCGGTTCGAAAATGAAAAAAGCAAATTTTAGTAGCTAGGACAGCAAACATTGTTTCTTTGAAAAGCTGTCGGCAATTCAGAAAAAGGAGGTTCTATCATAAGACAGAGCAAATACCTAAGTTGCATCGGTGGAATATACTTGCTATGAAAGAGGATGATTTGCTAATTTCTTTTGTGTTTGATGTGATGTATATGCGTCTGGCATTCTATGCATTACGTTATAAAGCTGGTGATTTTTTTCTCTTTGTTCTTATAATTTTTCATACATTTTGTATTGACAACAGTAAATTCTCTTCCAGTTTTGGATATGAATGAAGTGCAAAATAAAGCATGAATTTTCAGCCTATTTTATCACAGTACTTACAGTTGTATTTATAAGACGATGAACAAGAGATCAGAAGTAATAATATAAATATAAAATGCCTGCAACACTCCCTACATCATGTTTGGATGGTTCAATATCACTACCTGCTAACGGTAACTGTCCTCCTGCCACACCGGCTGCACCACAAACACCTCCACTTTGACACTAATGAAACTCAATCTCGTAACCACGACGAAGTTGAAAATGCCGGAGAAATAAGATGACATCTTGGTCCTACAGCTGATCCCTGAGACATTATGTTTACCAATAACAAATTGTTGATATTATGACACTGATTCTGACATTGCGTAATTATTTCAGTCATACATACTCATATCGGTCCTTTAACACAATTAACAGGTGACATCAGATAACAAAAGCATTAGACAAATGTGTTCTATTTAATATCTATATCCCAATAAATGTCAAGTAATTTGACGTTTCATAAGTAATGCGAACATGAAGGACCACCAACAAAGGTGATTATTAGCCAATAAAGTCCATAAGTTCGGAGTTGACTCTTTCACGCTCTTCATAGTAAAAGCCATGTCCAGCATTCTCAATAGGTACGAGCTGAGAACCCTTGATTCCATCATGCATAGCTCTGGCTAAATCGAATAAGCAAATACGATCATTGGTTCCATGAAGGATTAATGTAGAAGCTTTGATCCTGGCCAGATCTGACCGCAGATCAGCATCCCGTAATTCCGTTGCACATTGGATGGTAGCATATGCTGATGCAGATAAACCAAGGCTCAGGTTCCAGGTCTTGAATTCTGAACTTAGCTTTTCGGGAGCCGCGAAGAAGATTTCACTAAAGTTCTTAAGCATAGATGGGCGATCTGCATACGTTTGATGGATGAGATCGTCGACGGCAGATTTATCAAGACCGTAAGGAAAGTCTTCTCTTTTAGTAAAGCATGGTGCTGCAGCTGCCAATAATACCAATTTTGCTACATGATCTTGGTGGTGACGAGCCATGTAGTGAATGGCAATTGCCCCTCCCATAGAGAAGCCGACCAAGGTAGCTTTCTGAAGCTTAAGGGTATCAAGTACGGCCTTTATATCATCAGACATTGTATCGTAGTTGTAGCCTTCCCAAGGCTTATCAGAATTTCCAAAGCCTCGTAGATTGATACCAATGCATCGGTAGCCATGTTTTGGTAACTCAATGAATTGATATTCAAACATATTGTGGTTAACCGGCCATCCATGGATGAAGACAATCGGTTTGCCATTACCAATATCTTCGACGTCAATGCTAACTTTATTGAAACCTTTGATCTTAAGACTCATAGTTGACTCTTCTTTTCATAGGACTTACTTGAAATTTATGAATTGCCGTAGATATTATTTGAATATCATAGATTTTTCAAATAATTTCTCTTTTGAAGTTAAAACTATAGTAGTTTACAACGAAAAATGCCTTAGGTTATCTACAGAAAGTAATTTATACAAAAATTACGTTACAATTAGATCATGCAGAAAGAAATAGCATCACAGATGATATTAACTCAATTAATGAGTCTCAATATTAATACTGATGAA
The DNA here is from genome assembly GCA_041156085.1 of Candidatus Nitrososphaera maunauluensis. Lineage (GTDB taxonomy): Archaea > Thermoproteota > Nitrososphaeria > Nitrososphaerales > Nitrososphaeraceae > Nitrososphaera_A > Nitrososphaera_A maunauluensis. The sequence continues at coordinate 9,025 of JBEVTH010000060.1, read as the reverse complement.
GATAATACTCATTCGGTGAGTTTGAATCAAATAAAGATGTGGATTATTCCACAAAAGACAGAAAACGATGATAAGTATGATATTAACCGTGGCTATTTTGAACTCTTGGTACAGCAAACATTGCATGTTTTATTAACAAATGGTTACATCAAATCGTCGTATCGCGACGAAGCCGAATATGGAGATGAACAAGTATATTCCCTTACTGAAAAAGGAGAGAAATATTTAGAAGAAATGGCTACTAATATTAATACGGTATCTTGATTAATAGTAACAAAAACATTCAAAAACCACTGGTCTTAACCTTACAATCATCAGTATCCAGGTGTATGTGTAATATGACTTCGACAAAGAGGGAGTTAAAACGAAAAGAAAACCAGGAGCGCTTGGCGAGCGCAGTAGCCTCGCTAGATACAATAACTAAGAATAATAATATTCAGAGAAATGTTAGAAATATGGTAAAGGAAGTACTTGGTATATTAAAGGATGAAAAGGGTGTTGGCAGCATATCTGTTCGTGCAGCAAATGCTATTAGCATGCTAGATACTATAACACAAAATCCTCAAATGCAGTCACATATCAGAACTATGTTATGGCAGGTCGTCTCAACTTTAGAAAGTATCAGAGAATAATAATATAATAATTATATTATTATCTTACCTCGGTGTTTTTAACAGGTTTTAATGGTGGCGGAAGTTTTTCAAGTTTGTGAGTCGGGTTAGCAAGATAATGTCTCGAGGCACCTTCTCCACTAAGTACTATATTACAGTTCTTGCATCTATATCTTATTGCCAATTCTCTCTGTCCGTATTTTTATAACTCAAACATGGCTAAAAAGGCTGTGGAAACAAATATAACAACTATCGTAATCTGACAATTTCTCTATTATCTGGTACACTAGATCTTATTTTCAGTTTGGAATATATAGCACTTGCCACGTTGTCTGATTTTGATTTTTCGCCATGATTCACAAGCACTCGTTTTGGTCTTACTCTTGATACAAAGCCCAATATTTGATTGAAATCACTGTGTCCGCTGAAGCCATCTATTTTTTGAGTTTGGCATCTCACTGGAACCACCTTCAATTTACCGCTTTTATCTAACATACTAATTTCAGTCATGACACCGTCCAAAACACGTCTTCCTAAAGTCCCATTAATCTGATAAGAAACGAACATGATCTTATTTTTTTCAGATGGTGCTATCTCTTTAAAATACTCTACCGAAGGACCGCCCTCTAACATACCAGAAGTAGCCATAATAATTGATGGATTTTCATCGTCGAAAACTTCATCTCTCTTGCCATAGCCATTTACTACAGTAAAGTAATCTGACTGAAATGGGTTAATTCCTTGAGAAACTGACTTTCGTACATCTGAGCCTAAGTAATGGGCATAAGACATATGTATAGCGCTTGCTTCTGAAATCATTCCTTCAATGTAAATAGGTGATTCAATAAGGCGTCCTTCCCGCATCTCTTTATCTATGACAAGCATGATTTCTTGTGCTCTTCCGACCGCAGGAAGAGGAATCAATACTTTTCCACCATCGGTTAATGTTTTATTGATGCTGTCTGTAAAAGTTCGGTAAACGACCGATTGGTCGGGCATGACATCATTAGTATTACCATAAGTGCTCTCTGTAATCAGTGTTTCAACTCTAGGATATATTGAAGATGCACTATCGAGGAGCTGAGTTTTTGCATATTTGTAATCACCAGAGTAGAGAATGTTATGAGCTCCGGAAATGTTAAGGTGAACTGTTGCACTTCCCATAATATGCCCTGCATTGTTTAATGTAATGGTAATATCCGGGGAAATGTCCGTTGGTTTGCCATAAGGCAATGTAATACAATGTTTTATGACTTCGTTAACATCTCTTAACTCATATGGTAGATATGTACCATTGCTTTTTGCAATTTTCACTGAATCAGTTTGAAGAAGAATCATTAATGGTAAAGTTGGCTCAGTGCAGTAAACCGGACCATCATATCCATACTTAAACAATGTGGGTAAAAAGCCCTGATGATCAATATGTGCATGGCTAATAACTACTCCATCGATCTCATCTAAATTAAAGTTGAACCATTCTAGCCGAGGATATGCATCTAACCCTGAAGTTTCTCCAGGATTGATTCCGCAATCTAATATTACTTTACTCTCAGGAGTTACGACAATGAAGCAAGATCTACCAACTTGCTTAACTCCTCCAAGACAGAATAGCATAACCTCTTCTTTGTTTATTGGCCATGATTGATGTTGTAGTGGACTAGATCTAGGTTCTTCGGTATATTGTCGATCATATCCGTTTCCATCCGACCCCCCATTTACACCATTATTGACTACTATAAGGGGAGCTCGGAAAATCCTATTACCAAGTTCTTGGAAAAATGTTGTTCTTTCTTTAGCAGAATTTTTTAATATAGAGTGAATAGTGTTGATGCTGTTAGATGGAATGTGTGGCGAGCGTCTAGTATGAGCAATCCAGCCAGTAGACTCCGCCATTTGGATTACCATAGTGGAATTTATGGCTTCAGGGTGATTGACTTCTAAAATAACCTCACCCGTGGCATCGTCACAGAATACGGCGGAAACTAGGACATCTTTTGGAAGTAGTTTGCCAACAACTGATCTCGTTTGGTCTTCTGGTAACCGTATAGTGGGATCAGTACGGATAACAAATCTCTTTTTCAGGATTTTAGAAAGCGAGGATAAATGATATGTTAATTCTGTAAGTGAAAATTTCGGATTCTTAGTATACAATGCGATATTGGGACCCTCAAATTTTACTGATGTAATGCAAGATTCTGGTGGTATAGACTGTAAAATAATTTTTGCAATGCCACCTTCATTATTGTCTGTCTTTATTCTTGAGGTTAATTGTTCATCTTTTCTACTTTCGATATGTTTGCCTGACGCTTCTTCCGTTTCAGCTTTGCTTGATTTCTTCAAGCCAGTACTAGCAGCTGCCTTCTTCCCATTCCTGACTTTCTTATTGAATTTATTTTTTAACGCTTCGTTTTCTTCCAAATTTGTTCTTATCCAGCTATTCCGGTAACTTCTGCCTCAATCTTTGCAACAAAGTATCTTCTTAGAGGCAAAAAATATTGCATTGGACCGGCTATAAGCTACTTATTATTAGATTTATCCATTAATATATTTTTGTAAAGCTTGCACTAGCTATCCATTACTGTACTGTCACAAGTACAGTGACACCTATTTTTTCAAACTGCTACTACTTAATTATACATAGCCGAATAAGAACAATATCTTATGACGTTCATTATCAGTTCATAGTTGACTTTTATTATTATCATCTGATGAAGTAGGGTAGTGTGATCGACATAATTACTAGTCCAATCATAACAAGTGATAGTAAAAGAGATGCATTCTTAACCATGCTTGCCTTCGATTTTTGTGTTCTGCTTTCGATCAGTGAACTATACCATGAACCTCCATCAAGAAAGGTAATTGGGAGGGCATTGAATATTCCAACATTAAAATTGATAAACCATATCCAGAATAATAGGTTTGCAATTATGGGATAAGATGAGCCTAGTATGTTTGACTCGTATTTCGGAGCCATTAGATCTGAATATGGAACCACAACCATACCCTGACCTAGAGTCGGAGGTGTAAGTAATGCTATTGGATTTGAAGTAAAAGCAGTCTTGTATCTCTGTAATACTGAAGAAGGATTAGGTGCCAGATCTGTTATATAAATACCCAGAATTCCTTTATTTGCTCCTCCCCCAACTGATGGCAGACTAACAGAACGGGTTATTTTTTGCCCTGTTTTATCCTGCCATGTTATTTGTATATTATGACCTAAATTTGCTCGAAGAAGATTACCCAAATCCTCAATACCATGTACTTTTTGTCCTGCTATAGTTTGGATAATGGAACCTTTCGATAAACCTATTTTATTAGCAAGTGAACCATCGTTTATACCTGCAACTACGACCCCTAACTGGGGTTCGCCTGAAGTTGCTATAGGAGTGAGAGTTGATACAACAAAATAAAGTGCAACCAAAGAAATGGCTGCCAATATCATATTATTCAGGGCTCCTGCAGTCAAAATTCCACTCTTTTGTTTCAGAGACGCTTTTGCTAACAATTCCTGTTCAATATTTACAAATGCGCCAACTGGTATCCCGAGGAATAAGAGGATTCCAGTGGATTCTACCTTGATATTATGTACTCTGGCTACAATCCCATGACCAGCTTCATGAATAACGAGAGTGATGATTAGAGCTATCAAACCATAAGTCACCGGAAAAAAAGGATTCAAAATTGGGATCAGCAGGTTAGCTCGTGGACCCACACTACGGACAGTATCTCGAGCAGCTCCGTTCGAAAACATAACCAACAAAGAGCCAATTATCAAAAATATTGCAAACGCGGTGATCAAGGGCATAACGTAGGTATTGAATTTAGCATAAATCTTGGCTGCATTAGTTTTTGCTATCATGTCAAAAAAGGTTAAACCGAAAGGCGTGTGAATAAATATTAGAGGAAACTTAACATCGACATGAACTTTATTCTTCTTCTTCTGCTGTTCCAACCTATAACATACCGTAAGTACTGTATTTAAATTAATCATTATTCAAAAACTAGCAGTGAGATAATTGATGAAATCTAAGGCTTATCATATATAGGATATGCAATAGGTACAATGATAATAAAATTAAAAGCATATATGAGCTGATCAAGAAGTTATACAAGAAAATATGACATCATTATAAAATAGGTAGATGCCTTTAATGAAGTGATATGATGTTTATATTATTGTCTCCGAGCAGAGCCAAAGTGCCAAATGTTTTATTTATAATAATATATGTGGACATAATGGAGCAGATACAAAATAGATATTTTATACTTATATTCCTCCACCATCATCACTATCTGATTTCTGAATCTCGATCACAACTTTGTCTCCAACTTTAATTCCAATATCTTGATACTCTCTCATGCTCATCTTCATAATTGGTGCATCAGTTAATCCGCCGCCCATCATTCCTGGTATGTTTGCCATTACCTTCGGCATATTCTTCACAAGATCATCTAGAGAAGAAAATCCCATCGCATTAGGATTAAAAGGGTTTTGCTGTCTTTCAGATGGTTTGTAATCTTTGGGATCATTAAATGTAACATAAACATAAGGGCTTCCGTCCTGTGATCCCTCTATCCTTGCAACTATAAACTCTTTTTTCATTATTAGGATATTTGGATAAGAAGTGACTTATTTGTATATCGTATGCAACCCTAAGTAGTTTAAAAAGAGAAAAATTAGTGAAGGCTAATCCTAATGTGAAATATTCTTAATGATATCATCTCCGTAAAGTAGAATGTCATTTCCACTTACCAGAACATTATAAATAGATCTTAAATTGCATTTAAATAATGTCAAAGAACGAGGATAATCATCATCTTTCTGATGATGGTGCGTCATCAGATTCTAAGAAGATGATTGCTGAACCACCATTAAACTTACTGTTTAATCCTTCGCTTCTTACTGCTAAGAAAGATGTATGGGATATTAATGTTACAATGCTGCTTGAAATGCTTCTTCATCTCATCAATATGACCGGAAAGAAGGATCTCAGGATATGTGGTATTGCTATATTGTCTTCATCCATTATATATCGTCTTAAAGTTGAGAGTATATTTAGATTAGAGAAAATTGCCATGCAGAGAAAGGGACTAGATGATGATCTTCGATTGCAACAACCTATACCAGATCTTAATGCTGTTGAAATCCCTTTTAGAATTGAGTCAACTTATCCGGTGTCTTTAGAAGACCTGCTCAGTGTACTTGAAAATATGATTTCTGAATTAGCAAATCCCAGACAAAAAAAGAAACAACTACGATTGGAACCTGTTGAAACTTTTAATTTTGATCAGTATTTAGTAAAATTTGAACAGATATTGCAGAGATATGAAGATATGATTTTCGATATTATAAATGCAGATGGAATGGCCATGTTTAAAATGCTCGTAAAAAAAATGGAACCTATAGAAGTTGTAAGGTATTTTATAGCCATGCTTTATCTAGCCATGAAAGGAAGAGTAGATTTAGAAGAAATTGAATCTTTAGAAGATGTAAAGATCACCAGACGATAGCAACAGAAGCAATAAATAATCATCTAATTTGATACCGTTCACAAGTTGCGAGTAGTAGCCCTTCCTGAAGAGGAAATTACTGCCAGAATTGAGGCTGCATTATATTCTGCAGGTAGGCCTTTATCAATCGATGAACTGATAAGAGCATCAGGCACAAATTCGAAACAAAAAACAATGAAAATTCTCACTGACTTGGTTAAAAAAACAAACTCTATGTTCAAGGCTATTGAGATTACCCATCTTGAAGATGGCACTTATGTATTCCAACTAAAACCTGCCTATACGCCAATCATAAGAAGATATGCACAACAACCGGTAATTACTTCAGCTGCTTTAAAGACGTTATCGTATATCGCATATGAACAACCCGTCACTTCAAGACGTCTAGTCCAGATTCGAGGGACACAGGTTTATACCCATCTTAAAGAATTAGAGAATACAGCTTTTATAGAACATGAAAATTTAGGGAGACTAAAAGTATACAAGATAACAAAGAAATTCCAAGACTACTTTGGTGTAACTGATCTGAATTCTATGAAAAACAAACTCGTAGCGATGACAGAGAATAAAAAAGATAACAAAACAACGAGGCTTCCTAATAATTCTTCTTCCTAGAAAAGTCTTAAATAAAGTAAAATACTACATCAGCTCCTATGCGAAAATCAATAGAGAACTTAGCTGGACGAAAATTCACAGGTGGCCGCAAAGTTGCTATGAGGGACAGAAGGAAGTTTGAAATGGATAGGTATCCAAATGAAGCTATCGTGGGACCTATGGCTGTTGTTACGAGGCGAGTGAGAGGTAATAATATAAAATCTGCTTTTAAAACAGTTGAATATGCAAATGTGGCAGATCCAGCTTCCAAGAAGGTAGTAAAGTCAAAAATAGTGGAGGTAATAAAGAATTCTGCAAATAAGGATTATGAAAGAAGAGGAGTAATCAGCAAGGGTGCATTACTCGAAACCAATGCAGGATCTGCAAGGGTAATTTCAAGACCAGGACAAGATGGTACTGTTAATGCAGTACTTGTAAAACAATAGCCCTCTCAATCCCTTTAACAAGAAAAACGTAAAAAAATTGCACAATAATCTGTTGGTGTTTTTTTGAAGTAAAGCTAGAATCAATAAAAAATAAGAAGTCCAATCAATATCAAAGTATAAAATCTAAAATCAAAGAAGGTATCTTCTGGAAAAATAGAAGTCGTTAGAAAAGTGGAGAGCTGATTCAGGCTTTTCTAGATATGATTGTTCTTAACAGTTTACATGATCGACAAGTGGAGCATGCGGAGTATCGATTGACTCTAGTAGTTTCCATTGGTTGGCTTCTAATACGGCTTTTACATCACATTTGGATATGGAATCCGTTTGTATCACAGACATGAGATCGCCGCCAACAGAGCTAGCATGTCCTAATCCAAGAGCATGACCTATCTCATGCTTTGCTACTTGCTCTATTTTGGCTGTGTTGGATATACCTCCAAAAGCACTTGTGGAAATAACCACTATTACATGAGTTATAAGACCTCTACTATCACGATTAATCGTGGACAAACCAGGTATTTGTAAACTAACCCATTTTCCTGCAGTTGTCACATGACCTGCACTTCTACTACCACCACCATCAACAGCAGTTGTCTTTGGTACTTTAGAATTGAACTTTATTTCTATGTTAGTAGCAGTATTACTGCTGCCAGACATTTCAATAAGTTTTAGAGATGGGATTTTTGTATTCCATTCTCCTATAGCACTATGAACTGCCTGACGGACTGCTGCTGTATTACTTGCACTTATCTTGTACGTTAATATTCCATCTGCAAGTTTGTCATCCCAAGCGCAGCATATTTGTATCGAGTACTGTGATTGTTCTTGTTCTTGTTGTTGTTTAATGTTATTTGTTGATGACGATAATGATGATGCTACTCTAATAACATTAGCTGATGATAATGATGATGCTACAACAGCTAATAGTATTAGTACAAAGAATACTTTCGTATACAAAAGAATCAAGAATCTTGTATTATATCTTTGCAATATCATGTATTATTTTAATTAATTGGTTCATTTTGCCGCAATAATCTTTATGTTCATAGTTCAAAGTGCCTTTGGAGATAGGATTCTATTTTACGTATAAAAGATTACTTGGTATATTTCACATAATTTTCGATTGATTATCGCACACTTATTAACGTACAACAACAAGTCATAGATAATTAATTTGTTTTATATACATAATGAGTTCAGATTGATCAAGTTCAGAGGATAGTAAACTGTTGTAAATGACTCATTTGGTAAATACATGTGATTTCTGTCTACTAATGATAGACAACTATAGGAAGTGTAAAGTAGCAACAAGTCGTTATATTCTGTTTATCTAACATATCACAATGGCAAAAGATCCAGTCTGTGGAATGACTGTTGATGAAAAGAAAGGACAAAATGTTTCTGAAGTGGGAGAAATGAAGGTTTACCTGTGCTCAGTTGCATGTAAGAATGAGTTTGACAAAAATCCTAGCAAATACGGTTATTAGTAGTAACCCGGCAATAACTTCTACTAAAGAAAAACTGAACCTTGAGAAATGAGAGATCTGTCTTTATTATCCTCCTCCTCACCGTGTCTTTTCACAAGTGATTCTATTCTCCCACTATATTTTTTCTTGTAAGCAGACCTACATTCAGTACAGCAGAAAAACCTCTCGAAATTTGCGAACTTTAGTACATGAGTCTTACCCGAGACAGGACCTCTACACAGATCACAGTTTAGCTGTATTCCTATACCCTTTTTTATTTTGTCCTTTGATCCTTCTTTTTGATATTTAGTATTTGATTTTAAGATTATATTATTACCTGCTCGGCTATCGGTATATCCTACTTTTTCAAAGTCGAAAATGGGTGAAACTGATTTTA
>JBEVTH010000059.1:0-12943 GCA_041156085.1 Candidatus Nitrososphaera maunauluensis | reverse complement strand
GAAAAAGGGCTCATAGTCGTATAAAAGCACAGTATAGTGAGGTATAAAATTATGGAACTATTTATGTATTAGATTGTTATTGCTATACACATTTTATGCTAATGAAACTCTAAAATTGAAAAGCTAATAAATCCGCTATCAATATACCATAATTTAGTGGTTACGAATGCAACAATATGCACATCCGGAAGTTCTAGTTGATACTCGTTGGGTTGAGGATCATATAAAAGATACGAATGTTCGCATAGCTGAAGTCGACTATGATCCAAGGGCCAATTACCTCTTAGGACATATACCTGGAGCAGTACTATTCGACTGGAAACAAGACATAAACGATCCTCTAAGCAGGAATATTTTGAGCAAGCAAGCTTGTGAGGATTTACTTCAACGATTTGGTATTAGTAATGAGACCATATTAATTCTCTATGGAGATTTTAATAACTGGTTTGCAGCGTTTGCATTTTGGGTATTCAAGTATTATGGCTACAGAGACGTAAAACTTATGAACGGAGGGAGAAAAAAATGGCTAGAAGAAGACAGACCACTAATTAAAGACATTCCAAATTATCATAAAGGTCATTTTAAAGCCTCTGAACCCGACGACAAAATCAGGGTTTTTATGAAATACGTAGAAGAAACTTTACGTAAAAAAGATAAAGCGTTAGTTGACGTTAGAAGTCCAAAAGAGTTCACTGGCGAAATCTTGGCTCCTCCGGAATACCCTACGGAACACGCGCAGAGAGGAGGACATATTCCAGGAGCAGCTAACATACCCTGGAGCCAAGCTGTTAACGATGATGGAACATTCAAGTCCATGGATGAGTTGAAGAAACTGTATGATCCAAAGGGAATAACCCCAGACAAGGAAATCATTACATATTGCAGGATTGGAGAGCGATCCTCGCACACGTGGTTTGTTTTGAAATATCTTCTTGGTTATCCTAACGTCAAGAATTACGATGGCTCATGGACAGAATGGGGAAATATGATTGCCAACAAGATAGAAAAATGAATATATTAAAAGTAGAACAAGAATAACAACAAAACAATATAACATACATATCCTACTATAAAATGAAAAAACGTAAGCCGGGAGAGGTATAGCTCCAGTAGTAGTATGAGGGCTGAAAACAATCCTGCCAATTGGCAAATATGGGCATTCGATATTGTATTTGATTCATGTAGTAAAAAACATCTCATTCCATTTTTACTAGCTAGTTCTTAAAAATGCTGCCCTTGTCTTTTGTCTTTTGAAATTTAGTGTCATCGCAGCCTAGGACTAAATCAATGTATATTGGACATTAATTAACATCTACATTAAACATAGTAGTAATACAATCGGTGCGTCTTATTTCATACTCATTTTTAGCAATGCATCAGAAAACAATTTTTATACATGTTTGTTCCATCTTAATCATGAGGTTTACTATATCTACCTCAGAATTGAAATCATTGTATTTAGAAAAAAATGATGACCTTCTTATAATTGATTCTCGTCCTTATTCGGATTATGCTCTAGGACATCTCCCAAATGCAATTAATATAGAACTTGCGCAATTCCATTGGATTGATACCTCAAAAGAAGGGATTTCTCAATTTAACAAACAAATGGAGATCCTTCTATCAAATATAGGAGTGACGAAAAACAAATTTGTGGTCTTTTATGACGATATATCTGGCATGTTTTCTGCTAGAGGTGTCTGGTTATTGGTTTATTTTTCACATAATAAAACTGCGATGCTTGATGGAGGGTTTAGCAAGTGGAAGAAAGAAGGATTGAAAATAGAAACAAAGAGCAATTCATTTGTTCATTCGTTTTTTAGGGGTAAACCGAATCCTAAAGTGTTAGCAGACTATGAATATATAAAATCAAAAATCAAAAAAAAGAGCAACACAGGTGTAATATTGGATTCACGTTCAAAATCCGAATACGAAGGTTCTGAAGTAAGAGCTGCTGAAACAGGCCATATACCTTCAGCAATAAATATCGATTGGAATAATAATATTAAGAAAAATGGTGTCTTCAAACAAAAAGCAGAATTAGAAAGAATCTATTCAGAAATACCAAAAGATGAGGAAATTATCACATACTGTCATGGCGGATATAGAGCTGCTAACACTTTTATCGTGCTGCGAAATCTTGGCTATAAGAATGTTAGAATGTATGTTAGTTCATGGGGAGAATGGGGCAATAAAAAAGATTTACCAGTAGAAAGATAATTGCTATGCATTCTTTGTATTTGTTCAGGTTTGAAGGAATTCTGTTATTAAATTATCATGTGAAGACACCTAAAATATGTTAGACATCTTTATAAATAAAATGAAAGCTGTTGCTTTTGTGTATGCAGAGATTTGATCGAACGACTTTTTGCAGAACAATGGATGTAATATTTCATTAGACAGTATAGGCTCAAATCTGTAGATAAGTACTTATTTATAGCAGAAAAGAAATATCATTTACTGACAATCATTTACTAACAAATGTGCCGAATTAGCAATGCTACGATTTCTACAGCAATATATCCATCTGAGCATAGGAAACAGAACTGCGAACAAGGCTGTATCTTTACGTTACACTGATATAAAATAAATTCAAATATTGCTCGCTGCTGCTCTCGCAACCACTTCAGAAAGTGCTGGATGAATGTGAATGGTTTTTGTAATATTATCAATTGTACCAGCATTACCATTTTTAGTGTTAGCTTTCATAGCCACCAAAACCTCGTGAATAAGAGTTGAAGCTTGGCTTCCAATTATATGACATCCGAGTATTTTCCTGTCTGTCTTACGCACAAGAAACTTTACAAAGCCATCTCGGTCGTCAATTGCTTGGCCCATACCAGTTTTTATGTATGGATACACGAACTTTTGATATTCAAGTATATTTTTAGGATTATTGTTTTTTTGCTGCTCCTTTACTAATTCTTGCTCTTTAAATCCTACTCCAGCAACTTGGGGTGAGCTGAAAATCGCATGCGGCATTGCGAAGTAGTTGACATGAATCATGCTCTTTGGATGTAATAAATTATAATAAGCATACTGAGCTTCATGATTTGCGTTATGTTTGAATAGGTAGCGACCGATTACATCTCCAAACGCAAATATTCCTTTGACATTCGTTTCAAGATATCTATCTACGATGATGAAACCTCTTTTGTTAATCTTTACACCAGTCCTTTCTAGGTCAAGTATATCAGAATTTGGAACCCTTCCAGCTGCAACAAGAAGTTGGTCTGAACCGAGTTCTACTAATTTTCCTGAAGAGTTTTTTGCTTTGACAATAACTTTATTATCACTATCACCGTCATTGTCATTTGATACAGATTCTATCTTATGATCTAAATACACATTATATTTTTTGGAAAATATTTCTGTGAATTTCTTTGAAATTTCTTCATCTTCATCGGGGATCAATACACTCCTTCGCTGTATGATGTTGATCTTTGTTCCAAGAGCACCAAAAAAGTGAGCAAACTCAGAGGCTATGTATCCACCGCCTATAATGGTAAGCACTTTAGGCTGGGTCCTAAGACGTAAAGCTTCATCGCTAGTGATGTAGGAAGTTTCTTTAAGACCATTTATCTCTGGAATTCTTGGCCTAGTACCGGAAGCGATCAATATTTTATCCCCCATTATTGTTTCGTTATGATTTTCGTCGTCTACCATGGAGAGTGTTTTTTCTCCGACAAATTTGCACTTTTTAACAAAGAGTTTGGGATTTTCTCTACCTTCAAATGCTTTTCTGAGTTCATTTGATTCTGAATCTACGATGCGATTAACTCGTTCAACAAGGGCTGGAAAATCAACAGAAAACCCGTTAACCTTTATTCCAAAGAGATGGGAGCGTTTGATTATTTCAGCGACATCAGCACTATGTATGAGTAACTTGGAGGGTATGCAACCTCTATTAAGACAAGTTCCGCCCATTCTGTCCTTTTCAATAACTGCCACTTTAAGCCCATGTTGGTATATTGCATTAACAACATCTAATCCGGAACCACTACCTATGACTATTAAATCAAATTTCTGCAATTTAGAACAATTTCTTGGTGCTCTTGCTGCATTTATATTTTTGATCGTTGCTCGAAACAATCGCTTCAGGAGAAAGACTAATAGGATACTAACTTCATGAATTTCAAACTATCTCGGTTAATATCCTATTCATCCATGTACAACAGGATACAAACCTTATTGTTAACATTATTATAGATTATGATATACTAATTATGACAAACAACGTTGGTAGGTGGTCATAGTAGCAGTTCTAAAAGGGCAGTTTATGCCGCTTTGGCTGGTAACCTTGGAATAGCAATAGCCAAACTGATGGCGGCCATTATGACTAGTAGTACTGCTATGTTTGCTGAAACACTACATTCGTTTTCAGATACGTTTAACCAAATATTGCTGTTAATTGGTATTAAAACTAGCACAAAGACTGCTACGGAGCGCCATCCGTTTGGTTATGGCAAGGAGCAGTTCTTCTGGTCATTTATCGTAGCCACAATGATCTTTGGAATATCAGGCATCCTTTCATTAGAACAAGGTTTTAATTCATTGTTAGGAAGCAAATTACACCATCATATTGAAAATGTCAATATTAGCTACATTATATTGTCAATATCTACCATTTTTGAAGGAAATGCGCTAAGGATTGCATTGACTATATTTAAGCGCGATATTGAAGTACGTGGTGAGAAAATTGGAATTACTACTTTAATCAAAGAATTCCAAGAGAGCAAAGATCCTTCTATCCTTACAGTCCTAGTGGAAGATTCTGCAGCATTGATTGGTATCGCCGCGGCTGGTCTAGGTATATTCTTCTCTTCTCTAACTGGTAATACCATTTATGACGCCATTAGTTCTCTTGTTATAGGTAGTATTTTGATGGCTTTTGCATTTTTCCTGGCTAAAGAGAACAAAGCACTACTAATAGGTGAATCAATTTCGAGAAGGGATTACAAAAGAATTGTTCAACTCATCAATGAATTGCCAGATGTCAACAGAATAATATCTTTACGTACAATGCATTTTGCGCCAAAAGATGTACTAGTTACAATAGAAGTAAATTTAGTTGATGGACTGGATACTGATAAAATAGAATCAGTAATTGATACTATAGAACAGAAAGTAAAACAAGCTATTCCTTATGTAAACCCATCCAAAATATATGTAGAGCTTGAACATGACAGGCTTTCTGATTCATATAGTAGATACAAAAAGATGCATAGATAGCAGAAGAGATAAGAATAGGAAAAATCGGTAGAAGCCGGGGACATCTAATTCAATTCAATAACTACTTTTACAGGATTTTCACCTTTAGAGAATAACTTGAGTTTGCTTGAAATTGGTTGTATAAATTATATATTAAAGCTAGTAAGGTCGTTTGAATCTAGATTATTCCTGAGAAGGCTTCAGGCTTAGTGGAATGTCTATAGGTTTGGTGTCAGCATTACTATTGTAATCGCTGAATAGGAGTTTACGAAGAAAAAGCTTGGAGAATTGTCCTAAAGTTCAAGATCTTCCCATTTCTATAAACGGTAAAAACGATAGGATCACCAACAGACTTTTTTCCTTGTACATAAGAAATCATATCTTCTATTCCGGTTACCCTACGCCCGTCTATAGCTGTCACTATATCACCTTTATCCAATTCACCATACTTGTTTATTATACTTCCATTCACTCCAGCTTTATCTGCTGTGCCTCCTCTTACAATGGTTGTTACCAATACTCCTTTAATATTTAGCGGGTAGCTAAGTTTTTGCGCCAAATCCAAAGTCAATGTAATACCATTGAGGCCGAGGGACGGGTGGACATAATTTCCTTTTTGAATTAATATAGGAGCTATACGCATTATTGTATTTGCTGGAATAGCAACAGTCATACCAGGAAATTGTCCAAGAGGAACTCCAATAGGATTAAGCCTACCATATACCATTCCTATAACCTGTCCTTGCATGTTTATCAAAGGACCGCCAGAATTGCCAGGATTAACTATTATATCGCTTTCAATTGAATCCGGCATTGAAAAGCCAAAGGGTGGTATTGTTAAAAGGTATTCTGTCTGACTTATAATACCAGTAGATAAAGACAGCCTAGAACCAAAGGGATATCCTAACGCCAGTATTAATTCACCAATTCTGATCTTTGAGGAGTTGCCCAGAGTGACAGGATGAAATGAAGCATTATCGGTTTTATTTTGCTTGGTTAAATTTATCTTTACAATAGCAATATCACTATAAGGATCACTTCCTACCACGTTCGCAGTATATCTATCTCCATTACCAAGAAGAGCATCTACTATCTTCGCTCCACCAATAATATGATTAGCTGTTATAATATGACCCTCCTTATCGTATATAAAACCAGCCCCTGATTCAGTTGCATTCGACATCTGAAGATTGCGCGGAAATGTGGATGGTGTACTTACAATCTTAACAGTAGAATTTTTTAAATTGTTGAAAATATTGACAAAAGAAGAACCCTGAAAGAGACTTGATGGCGTAGTAGTGACTGGCTGAGTCGATATCGATGGATAACTGACAGATGCTGACAAAGGCAGTAATGAGAATATTGTAGTTGTTATCAAGAACACTACAGTCAACGGAATTCCAATATAGATCATAACAGAATAAACCATCACTCTCTCTTTTACCCTAATCTTACCTTCTTTAACTATCATTTGTGACCACCCGATTGAAAACCATTGTTAGGAACACACATAAAGTTTGTCATAAAAGATCGTTTCAAACAAGACCAGGTTTCCAGTCCTACCGTTGGGACAAGATCCAGTCACTGATAATCATGCAGACGTCTATCTCGTTGTGATTGTATTTTATTGATGATTTCGTGTTTATGGTTATTAAGAATGTGATTATCCGCGCAGCTACTGTGTATTATTCCTATCTGGCAAAATTCACACGATGTAACAAAATCGATATCTTCAAACCTCTTTTTACAAGATTTACAAACCTCTGATCCTATATCTAGGTCATACAGCGGCTTTAACCATTCCTCACGCCAGAGAACTACTACCATATTGTTTGTACAAATTTCTTCATTTATCTTCCCACATCTATTTGTAATGTTACAAGAATCAAATATTAAGGTCAAAGGGAAAAAATATGATGTTATTCTGGCCGTGACAAATGGAGGAATCATGCCAGCCAGATTGGTGGCGAGAACTCAATATTAATCAAATACTTTTCATACCTATAAAAGCAAAAAATAACATTATCAGGAGATACTTCTAATGTTTCAAAAAATGCCTCTATTGTTATTGTTGAAATATATGATACTGGTGATACATTTCGAAAGTCTACGATTTAGTAAAGATATTTGATTGTGGTTTGGGGTCTTTATGAGCAGATATAAGAAATAATAATAGTGTCATGGAAACATGTGTGGGAAAGATATTGAATCACAATGAATGGAGTGTGTTTCACTGGTAGATATTTTTAGTCAAGGGGCTGACTGATTGTACTTGTTTCTTGGAAAATACCATACAAATCGATCTTCATATTTGTGATGATATCTTGAGAATTTCCAACCATACTGTCTGCAATCACAATCTTGAAATGCATTTAGATATTAATTGATATTCTGATAGCAATAGTCACTATCTAATGCGTACACCATCTGATAAGATCTAGAAGATTCTTATTTGTAACATATAGTTTCATTATTCAGCGATAGCGTAACACACGTGTACCCAAGATGTTCATCAGTCGCAATTGTATTATACTGGAAAATGAAACCTATTATGACGATTGATATTATTGCAAGCAATGCTAATATGACTTCAATAATATTTCCGAACATAACTTAACCGATGTTTTTATCCACGTTTTATTATTGTCTTTCACTATTTATATCTTATATACATGTATTTTATCTAGAGCAAGTTATACATGTTCGTGGAGCATAATCCGATATAGCATATCTATGAAGTAATATTTGTAATTACTCAATAATCCGCGAGCCCTTTACTCTTCCCTCTTTTCTTGCTGTTTTTTCATCCAAGGTCTCCAAAAGAGGTCTAGCCAGTCTAGATTCATTTTTTGTATATCCTTGTACAGTTCATTCATTCTCTCGTTGCTTTTAATAAGTTCTTTGTACAGTTCATTCATCTTCTCTACATTTTTGATTGATTCTGTGTATAACTGGTTGATTCTTTCCATGCCTTTAACGTATCGCATGTACATTTCATTCATCCTCTCAAAATATCTAACAAATTCGTTGTACATATCATTCGACTTCATACCAAAATATTGTTAAGAAGTATCTGATTATAAATACAGCAGTTTTTTTCTGGCTCCCTTTGAGTTTAGATGCAGCCGACTATTTGCATTCTATATGATGATGTTATGGGAAAACAAAAGAAACAAACCTATGTATGGTGAGTTTTCTGCTCGTCTTTCTCACCGCATTGTGGGGCGGTTTTTGCAGTGTCCTTTAATAGTACGATTCTGATACAGTCGTAGTAATGAATCTATTCCATCGCAATAAATATCTGTGTGATCAGTGCGGGCAGATATTTGAAAGTAATGAGGCTCTAATAGATCATGCTAGGCAGGTACATCATCACCCAATTGTGAAATGCCATGATTGTGGTAAAGAGTTCATTCATGAGAAGGATAGACTGCATCATGTGAGAGAGGAACATGAGAGAAAAACAGATCATAGAACCCATAAATGGGAACATACATCCAACAAGAAAATAAGTCCACAAGAACAGGTTGATGAACACCGTCAAAACTTTGGTGACAATTTCTGAGGGATCTGTTACCCAACAGCCTACAATAGTAAAGGGAGTCGTTTAATGTTGTTTCAAACATATGCTTGTAATCTGCGGTGCCTTGTATAAGTTATTGAAAGACATTCACTTGTATCTTTTGTTCAGCTACACGTTTTTTTGAATTTACAATAGTCGTCAGCAAGAATTAAGGCTAAGATTTTTACCCTTAGTATGTATCGTTAAATTATCAGATTGATGCTTTCAACACAATCTTTTCTGAGTTGGGGATAGCTGTAGAAAGACAAGATATCAAATCTGAATGTGCTGCAACACTAGTAAAATTAAGTAAAAAAGATGGTATCAATAATAATAACGGTTTGTCAAAATAATAAATGGCTTATTGATTGGCTGAATAAGCAGCAGATATAACACATCAGGATTTACAGAAGAAATAGGAATAAAGAAAAAGAAAGATCGTGAAGCCAGAGTAATAGAGAAATTATCTTCTTTTTTGATTCATTAGACTCGATTTTTCTAGAAAAAAAATCAGAACTGGATTATTTCTGTGCTTTACGATGAACAGCAAAGCTTATCTTGTGGCATAAATTTTCGCTAACTTGCAGGTATAGTCATAGCCAATACGAAAAACCTTGTTGCAGGATAGACAACGATAAAGAAGAGAGCGATTGATGCTTGGAATGGCTGAAGATAGAATTTTTCGAGAGGACAATCATAAAAAGTGAGCAATGATGAAGCAATACAAATGGATGCGTATCTAGAAGAAGAACTCTATGACATCATTACATATATCATACAGAATCCTAATGCTTCAGATATGGAATCAAAAAAGAGGCGTGTGGAAGATATTGGTAGAGAGTTATATGATGACGGTTGATGCAATGAAAAATATGTTTTTCTCAATTGAGTTTAGAAGAAAGGATGAAATTGGCAAGGATGCTAAGCCATATCGTTCATGGTGGAATAATATATCTCCAGAATGGAAGTATTAATACCCTATCTAAATAGATTTTCTTGTCTATTTGGCATCATCAGCCATTTTGATCTTTTCTAGATTGAAGAGCTAGGCAAGGTACTATTGTAAGCAGGAATTGCAGAAAAACATACAACACGCAAACACAACTGCATGTGTGTTGTATTTGTTACCCGTAAGACTCGTTATCTAACAACCTCGAACCCAATCCTTACCTCTGCTTGGTATTCCATCTTTTTTCCTTCTTCAACTCTAAATGTCACACGCCCCAGTTCTCCCCATTTTATATTCTTGACGGTTTTCGAAGCTTCTTGAAATGCATTATTTACTGCATCAGAAATGTCTTTATCCGAAGTTCCTACGATGTCAGTATATTTGTAAACCATAACGACATTATACGAATACAGAATGATATATGTTTTGTTCTATGACTTTGGTATATACATAGGAGATCGCACAACCTCAGAAGTTCAATGGCATTCTAGTTTAGAATAGAAATCAAAAGACGATACTATAGAGGATGCGAAAATTACAAATCAGAATTGTACCAGAAGGAATAAGGCTGCCCCATCTATTTCTGAGTTTCTTAATAACAATTTTCTTGGGTTTAAGATTCCCGAGAATGCCACCACACAGATTTACTGTGTTATTTAGGTTTGGTTAATACTCTTCTTATCATATTATTCTAAACTGTTCCAAGTTTTACCTGGGAAATTGGATGTCCATAGAATAATTTGAAAACAGTCCATGTCTGGCGGCTTTGCATCCAGCGATCCTACATAATGATCTCCTTGAGAATCTCTTCCTATCCAGTCTCGTATCTTATCGCCAAAATACCTTTTTCGATTTTCGTCATTACCATGTAATATAATAGCTGTAGCACATAGCTTTGAAATGTAGAATCATCTCCGAACCATAACTTAAAGTTAACTGATTGCCCGCCGAGTTCTTCAATTCGATGATGAGTTTATCATTTACCGTGATATTAGGATGTGCTACAATTCCGTCTTTCTCTATGGGAACTAGAAAAGGTTCTTACAATATAGAGTCTAGTTTTATGAATAGATCTAGAATATGAGCGATGATAAAAAAGAAATTGAAAAACCAGGTCTAACTACTGAACAGGCAAAGGAACTTGAATTGGACGAGCAACCAAAACCTACTCGAAAAATAAGTCATCCTGCTACTCCTATATCCAATAAAGAAGAACTAAGTACACATGATAAAAGAAAAGGAAGAAGAACAACAAAGTAAAAGTTCATAATGCAATACATATGAGGATAACATTGAAGATAAACACCAAATAATAATTAGTAATATGGATTTTTAATATGAAGTTTTCATAATGGCAGCATGGCATATCTTTTATTATTATTTTATTTTAATCTAGTAAGGCTCTAAATACTCATTTAAGAAAATGATTGTAGTGCTAGTACCATTTACTAGATTGAACGATTGTTGTAATCATTGAGAAAACATTGAGTTAATTTGATTATACATCTCTACAAAATAGTTCCTTTCTACTATAATAAAAGAAACAAGACATTGTCTTTATTATCGTGACTCTTCATGACAATCGTCTAGACTTCACTATATCATTGCTAACATACTTCTACTTTTGTTGTAACTTTGTACCATTTGTCATTGTGCTTAAATACATGCACAGAGGCTTTTTTGTTGCTTTCAGAACCGTATCCACCGCCTATCCTTTCACTCAACCTAGATCTTAGTTTGTCAACTTGGTACTGTGCAATCATGAGATTGCCAACAATGTTTTCAAGTTCTAGATCTGTTTCATCTGGCTGATTTTTATTGTTCAATTTTTTTCTGTTATTTGTTAATCTGCGTTTTCAATATACATCCTATTCCCTATTGTATAATGAATTTCTTCAATATAATGTGCTTGGTCGACAACAGGTGATGACAGGTTTCCACCACATACAGGTATTCCTCCTGCTCCTTCTTGTTGTTTTTGCTCTTTCTCCTGTTTTTCTATTAGTATACTCATATCACAGAAAATATAGACGACATCAAATAATAAAGCATGGCAAGAATAATACATATACTAAATTTTCAGGATATCTACCTGGTTTTGGAAAAACTATTCTACACATATTAAAGATGAATACATTTAATTGAAGTCAGGTCTCAACTACTTATAAGCAGATAAAAAATTTACTGCTCTTCAAAAAATAAAAAAAATTTGTTGCTTGTTTGTTCCAGCAGCTTTTGTTCGTACTCGTCTCCAGTCTCAGCTGCACCTGCAGCTCCTTTTGTCATACCATTTTTCAGTCATTTCTCTGTGTACAGCTGTTGGTACAGAGCCACTTTCCAACTGGACAAGCTTATAGAGATACTAGACTAAGTGTCTTTGGTCGCGAATTTAGGTCTAGTCTACTAAAAGAAGATGTTCTAGTAACAGTAACAAAAGAACAGAGTAGTATCTTCCATCTTCGTATTGCATAGATTTTACTATACATAGAAAAAATTTTGAGCCCAAATTTACCGAAGATAAGGTTGAGCACGCATTATTTGAATTTTCTAACAAGATTGGAGGATTTATTTACTTAAATATAAGCAATGAGCCCTGATAATATAGATTTAATATTTTCAAGGAAAACATTGCAAGAGATGAACTTATCGAAGAAGGGGTCAAAAATGCATTATTTGCTTTAATCCCTAGAAGATATGCAAACCAAGTGAGTTGCGTTCTACAAGCCTTGAATCAAGGGCGAATATAATCTAATTTATGAGCAATAACGATCTTAATACTTTCGATGTCATATGCAAATAACGACGTTTAGTAATATGCTATAGACTAGGTGAAAATATAAATTTGCTTCCTTACACCTACACATTAATTAGCATTAAAAACAAAGTGGCGATAATCATTGCCATGCAACAAACCAGTGCTCCAACAATATCTCTACGAGCAAATATATGGATTGTTATACCTATAGCAGCTTTAATAGCAGCTATTTTGAGTGCTAATTTTCTTTTTCTCAACTATGTGCATATATTGAGCTCCATACTATGGACTGGAACTGATATATTTATGGCCTTTCTCCTAGGCCCAGTACTTAGAAATGTTAGTCTTTCTACGCGCAAAGAAGTTATTTCATGGCTCATGCCAAAGATGGTCTTTTTTATGCCAACCGTCTCTGCTGGATATTTTCTTGCTTCAAAAATGGGTTTGATTACCCTACAACCTCCAA
>JBEVTH010000058.1:0-13056 GCA_041156085.1 Candidatus Nitrososphaera maunauluensis | reverse complement strand
CTTAATAGGCAATGCTCTTCAGTAAGCTTTTATCTAATCTTCTTGACTTGACTCTAGCTCTAATAGTGCATAATCAAGTAAAGAAGTTCTATAAATCATATATGCTTCTAAGCTTTTACAGGTTAATAAGCATAGCGCGAGAAATAAACTATGTCTATCCTAGTGAGCTATAAGCTTGCAGAACGGATAAAGGCGAAAAAACAAGAGAAAAATTAAGCAGCAGAACCTTCAAGACAACAAGCTCTATCAGGAAGGAACTGGATCTTTGAGGATTCTAATGTTGACTAGATTTATCGATTTGTGAAGAGTTCTGAAGGTTCAGTTGTTTCATCTGAATAGTGATAACATCGTGATGGACAATAACTGAGAAACTCAAATCATGCTATTTTATTCTCAGATGTATTATCCGCCAGTCATTCTAGTGAAATCATTATTTCTTTTCGTTGCAGAGATATAGTCGAGATTTGCAAGTGCAATAATTGCAGATTTCCAGACCTCTTCACGTTCATCATTCAATGCTTTATTGAGAATTGCTCTGGCTTTTTCCGATCCAATTACTCCCAAAGCAACTGCTGCTTCGTGTCTAACGAACGGACTTGGATCCGACTCTACAGCTCTAGAAAGAGTACTTACCGCGCTAGTAAAACCAAGCTGACCAAGTGAAAAGGCCGCCTCGTGTCTAACCAATGCATCTGTGTCGTTTACAAGCACATGACCAATTAGTTCTACTGCATCTTCACTAGCTAAATCCGCCAAAATACATACAGAGCGAGTCCTAATTGCGTTGTCATGATGATGTAATAAATTCTTGAAATATCGTGCATTATGATTGTCAAACTGTTGTTCCATTTCCGCTAGCAATTCCATTCTTTCTTGGGATTGCATATATCTGTTATTAGCACAATTTGTCATAAGATGACAGATTAATATGTAAAGTATGTATTAATATTACTATCTTTTATTTAGATCATATCAGTTCATAATTCGATTAAGGAAGTGATCATTGTTGGTGGACCACCCTACATCTATCCTCATCAGAATTACTATTTATAAAGCTTAAAAATTACATTTTGTAAACATGCGAATAAGATATTGGCGATTGGGCATTACTGACGTTTTAGCGGCGAATTATCCTGTCGAAAAGGTTAATCATTGGGATATTAAATGTATGATAGGTGAATATCAACACTTTGGTGTCTTCTGGTTTAAGTATGGCACACCATTTGATAAAGAGCCCGTTCATGGTATATGCTTCTACTACAATGAAATTCCACAAAAAACTGTTTTGGATTTAATAGATTTCCTTCAGTCAAAATTTGGCGGCAAAATTCTCGATAGACAAGCGAGGATCTTCTTACAAGGTTCTAAAGAATTTGGAGACCCAATATCTATCGCTAATCTTGCAAACGAATTAAGTTTGAAATTTAACTTCCCGGTAGAGATAACCATTGAATTTGAAAAGGTAACGCAGAAAGAGAAAGAGAATAATGGATTAGGTCTACCTTCCAGCAAAGCGTTGCCTATCGTCGGGCCGGATTGACAAATACTAGTAGTAGGTATATTTCTAGCAATAAAGTGAGATAATATTGAATCGATGCAATGTATGCATTCGTTCACTAGACATAGTTTTAGGGTTACCAATAGACATAGTTCATCTACCTTTTTCAGTCGAATTCAAACTTGAATAAAAGTGCAATTTCTGAAGAAATGATGGTTTTTTTAGATTTAAATTACAGTAATTAGTATGAAGACCGGCATACTTTAGCTAATCCTCGTCAGCAAGGTACGAATATAATTTGGCTGAATGAAACGTTAAACGACGAAAAGTTTTGACTATAACAAGATTTCTTTCGCCACAGTCATTGTATGTACTCTGCAGCAAATTTCACTTGGATATCAAAAATATATTAGTTATAAATATAAATTGCATGAGAGTATGTTGTCAAATGTGATAGATATGTTTTATATTCCTATCATGCATGCAAAAAAATAGTGGTCACGAACTTTTATCATAAGGAAGATTTATCTGAGATTTTGTATGGGTTCTAATATTGCATGCTAGTTTTAGCAGCATTTTTGCAATGGAATTGTAGGGCAAAGGATCATCCTTTGAATTACAACTACAAACTAGCTGGACTTTGTGGATAGCTTGATAACATAGTCTTCAATTTTGTTATTAAATTTGACACACTAACTGGTTTACTTATAAAATCTATAACATTAACAGAAGGCATAACTTTGCTAAATTCTTCTTTATTTATTTCAAATGCCGTAATAAATGCGATTTTCATCGATGGATCTTTTTCTTTGATACCACGATATAATTCAAAGCCATTCATTTTTGGCATTCTAATATCTGTTATAACCAGATCGTAATAGTTTTCAGGATGGTTTTCAAAAGCCTGTAAAGCTGCCTCACCACTAGGGAAAGTATCGACTTTAAAGGCATTATTTGATTCGAGACCTCTTTTTACAGTCGATAAAATATCCTTCTCATCATCAACAAACATAATTCTAAAAGCCGAACTGCGTCGTGTAGATTTAACCATAAAAGTACCTAAAAATGTTTAATAGGAATATTTAAAGTAAATGGCTACATGAACAAAACCTTTACTCAACTTTAATTGCATTTATCAAAAAAGAAAATGGAAAGAGCATATTTTTTGATGAATATGAAAAATTATCATTAAAACAAAAAATATACATACTCAAGCAAAATAACTATTGCCTGTTTCTACCTGATATATCAACTCCAATGAGATAGAGTTTTCTATCTTGTGATGGTGTATCACACATATTTATATTATCAATCATTCACACAGTAAAACTAACAGTTGGATGAAATCTTACAAGTAGATAATCTGAAGAAATATTTTCCTGTCAAAAAGAGCTTTCGTGAAATTATTCACTTCACCAAACAACATTACATTAAAGCAGTAGATGATATAAGTTTCAAAGTTGAAAAAGGTAAGGTCTTTGTTCTTGCAGGAGAGTCTGGCTCTGGCAAGACTACTTTAGCGAGGTTAATCCTACGAGCAATTGAGCCCGACAGTGGGTCTATACTTTTTAATGGGGAAGACATTACCAAAAAGACTGATACTGAACTTAGAAAGTTTCGGACAAACGTACAGATGATATACCAAGATCCGTATACATCCTTAAACCCACGCATGAAAATAATGGACATAGTGATGGAACCGTTGAACATTCATAATAAGAATAGTTCAAAATCAGAAAGGAAAGAAAATGTACTCAAATCTTTGGACGAAGTCCTATTAAAACCCGCTGAAGAGATCGCTGAAAAATTCCCACACATGCTTTCTGGGGGTCAGAGACAGAGAGTAGCGTTGGCGAGATCATTGGTTCTTATACCTAAATTAATTATAGCTGATGAACCTGTTTCCATGCTTGATGTTTCCGTTAGAGCTGAAATATTGGAGCTTATGAAGGATTTAAAAGATAGGCTCCAAATTTCTTGCCTTTACATTACACACGATCTTTCCACTTCTAGATATATTGGTGACGATATCGCAATAATGCAGGCAGGCAAAATACTTGAAGCAGGATCTATAGATCGAGTTTTGATACATCCTGTCCATCCGTACACAAAAGCGTTGATAGATGCGATTTCTGAACCTGACCCAGATAATTTGCATCGTGAAAAGAACAAGTTTCCTAGTCAATAAGTCTTTATCGTCATTAATTATTCGCCTATTCTGTTTTCACATTCGATTTAATTTTTGCACCCTCATGATTAGGATGTCGATACTTCACAATTTGCGATACACCTTCTTTAGGATATATACCGTATATAAGGTGTGCTTTGGCAATGGTGGTATCCTTTAGAGTCACGATAATTATTTGATTGTCGGTCGAACGAGAAAGCAAAGCTTTGGACAATCTCTCATTGTTTTGCGCATCAAGATGCGCATCAACCTCATCCATTAGATAGAACGGCGATGGTTTTAGTGATTGAAGTGCTAATAGAAAAATAGTGGCGGCCATAGTTTTCTCACCACCAGATAATCCGGTAGATTCACGTTCTGTTTTTCCCGGAAATTGAACCATTAACATTACACCACCCGAAAATATGTCTTGGACATTCTCTAATTCTAGCCATGCTTGCCCATCTGTCACTTCTGAAAAAGTCTTTCGTATATCACTATCAACTCTTTTGAAAGCATCAGTAAAGAAACTCTTCTTTTCTTTAACGACTTCCTCTATGAAGACTATAATCGAATTACGTTCCATTTCCAATTGATTTTGTCTGCTCGACATACTTCTATATCCTTCAATTACCTGTATGTAATTTTCATGCGCACGTAAATTAATTTTATTCTTTATTGTTTGAAGCTCATCAGTCAGCTCTTTGACAGTCATATCTGTATCAAATGACTCTGTCAAATCTTTATGCCCCAACGAAAAGAGATCATGGGTAAAATGTGACTCCTGTGAAGTGATTTCATCAATATCCCTTCGAAGTACTGCTGTGTCCTTTTCAATTGCGTTAAAATCTCGTAAGATCTTTCTCTCGTTCTCTCTTAGTTCTTTTATCTTTCGCTCATATTCTTGCAAAACACTATACGAGCTGCCTGAAGAATCTATCGCTTGCTGTTCTTCATCCCTTAGTATCCTTAGTTCTGATTCTATGGACTCTAATTTAAATTGGAATTCATTTGCTCTATTAATTGTTTGTTCAAGCTCTGCTTTCAATCTCTGTTTCTGATCATCCATTCCCTTTGAACGTTCCGAGAGAATCTCAATTTCATTTTTCAAAGCGAACGAGGAAGTCACTATCTGACGAATTTCCATATCCTTCTCTTCTAACGATTTTAAAATCTGGTTTTTTTTCATATTTAATTGAGCCATCTGGCTTCTTAGAATGGCAGTATCATCAATACTTTGCAGCTTTTGTCTTATTTTTCTAAGAGTAGGCATCACTATTGACATTCGTTTCTGATACTTATCTAAATGGAGAACATTAGAGTCAATTTCTGATTGAACTGACGTATCATATAACATCAATCGCTCCAATGATTCTTCTGCCTTATTTATTGTCCCACTTATAGTAGAGATTTGCAGTATCAAGTTCTCAATTCGTGCTTCCAATTTAGTTTTTTGCGATTCCAAGTTATTGATCTTCAAAGTATGGTCGTTCAACTCAGATTTTCTTTTCTTAATTGAGACTTCTAATAATGTAAGTGAACATCTTAGATTATCTACTGAGTCACTAAAAAGAATTGCTTTTGTAAAATCTGAAATTTTCGATGCGAAATCTAATGATGTCGAACTTCCTGCTGGTTCAAAAAGCACACCATCGACGGACACTGCCCGGTATCCTTGTCTTGCCAAGGTATACGCAGTAGTGGAACTCCTTACAAGAAAGGTATCGCCAAACAAAAAATCAGGCAGATCCTTATAGTCTGAATATACAAAGTCAGCTAGATTGCCAATAATACTCACATCATCGAGTGAAATCTCGGATCTTCTTGTGCTATTGATACTGTCCAATGGGATAATTTTAAGACGAGGTAGCTTCATTAATTTTGCATATTCCGCAATTGAGATCATGGATATTATCTTATCAACTATGAATGCCTTCATCCATTCTGAACCTGCTGCGAGCAGTGCCCTCTCATAGCTTTTATCCCATTTTAGTACATTGTAAGCTAGTCCTTTTATTCCAAATTTCTCCGGATCTTTCATCAACTCAGCAATAGCCAAGTCTTCATTTCTCGAGTTCTTTGCAACATCCTTTTTTGCCTCATATTTTGTTGCTAAATCCTTCGCTCTGTCCAATAGGTTTGAGGAACTAACAAGCACTCTTTCAAGGCTTATTTTTGTTCCTATTAAGTGTTGAAAAAGCTTGTTTGAAGTAGATAATTTTGTCCTTCCCGATTCAAGAGCGTTCCTAAGGGATGTTAGAATCATTATATTGTTCTTAATTTCAGATCTCAAAGTAAAGATCCGTGCTTCATTTTCCTTTATTTTATCACTGTTAGTTTTAATTTTTTCTTCCAATCTCATTATCGAAATCTCAAGATCCTTTTTGATTTCTGAAACGCGTTTATAGCGATTTTCGAACTTTTCTTTGATATCGTCATGTATAGCATTTTCAGAAGTGAATATATCTATTTTAGAATTAACTTCTTTAAGCTGAGATTGTAAAACCGAAATATCCCCAGATCTGTCACTCATGACACCTTTCTTTTCTTCTATTTCTAAACTCAGATTATCCAATTTTTTATTTAGACTTTCTTTATCTATATCAATTGTAGGAAGTTGCTTTTCAATCTCGACATGGCGTAGCTGTGACTCTCTTAGCATTGCTTTCGTTCTTTCTGATTCATATACTAAGTTCATTATTTTACTTCCTATTTGTGTTTTAGCTTTATTTTGAACATTCACTTGATTGATAAATGATGTCTTTTCAGACTCGAGCTTTTCAATCTGAGAACGAATTTCCTCTATCTGCTTAAATAATTCCGATGAACCTAGTGTATTAGAATATAAAAGCTGGTTTTGGGATGCTAATTTGTTTCTGAGTTCTCTTATACTATTAGAAAGCGAGACTGCTTTAAATCGCTTTAATTCAGACTCTAGCTGCCCATATCGTAGTTGATCATTTCTTTCTACCTCTAACTCATCAATTCTCTTCCTAACTTCACTCATCCTTGCAACGGCTACTTCAAGTCGACGGTCTGATTCTTCTAGTTGCTTTAAAGCTTCTGCCTTTTTTTCATCAAAATATGAGAGACCTACAATATCCTCGATAATCCTTCTACGTTCCTCTGAATTTAATTCGGAAATACGGGTTATCATTCCTTGTTGGACAATATTCAGTTTATTTGGGGCGGCAACTATGACTTCAAGCAATTCAATAAGGTTAGCTTTGGATACTTTTTTACCATTAAGATGGTATTGGCTATCACCGGTTTGCCCTTCCATTTCCCTAGTTACAGTTACCGAATCATAATCCATGGGTATTTCCCTACCTCTATTATCGAAAGTCAAGGAAACACGAATTAATCTGTGTGATCTGTTTTGACTGTCATGGAATAACGATTGAAATTTATCAACACGTAAGGCTTTAGGAGAATTTTCTCCTATGGCAAACATTATCGCATCCAAAACATTACTTTTACCTGAACCATTAGGACCGGTGATGGCGACTAGTCCTTTTTCGAAGTGAATTACCGTATTCTTAAATCCAAAGGACTTGAAACCATAAATTTCGAGCTTCTTAATGTGAACCAATGAGAGTAATACTAACAGAACGTATAGGGTTAGTTATATTTTGTATAGTACGACCTGTCTCCTTTTGGTAAAATATTTTTACCCTATTTCTCTCTTTTGCCTTCTATGAACTCCAAGAAATTTGCTTTTGCTTGGGAGTATGGCATTTGGACAGGAGGATGCTTAAAACAGTATGCAGAAATACTCTCAAGAGATCCAGAAATACCTCTGTTGATTGCTAGCTTTGTTCCCCTTATTGCATCGATCATTACGCCGGCACTGTTATACGCATCTACTACCCTTAGTTTAAGATCAAGATCCACAGGGATATTACCGAAGTATTTGCCTCTTATAGAAATATAACAGACTTTGTCATTTTGTAGGAATTCTACAAAATCTGAAGGTCCAATACGCATAGGAATTTGGTATGGAGCCATTACTGCTACTGCACTTGTCTTGCTAACCCTTTTATCTTCTAGTCTCTCTTCATCAAGCATATTGTAAAAATCCATATCTCCTCCTACATTTAGTTGATATGTCTCGTCTATCTTCACTCCTCTATCTACAAATAATTTTACTATCGTTTTATGTAGGACGGTCGCACCCAATTGACTCATTACGTCATCGCCTGCACATGCAAGACCTCTATCCTCAAATGCTTGTTGCCATTTTGACTCTGACGCTATAAAAACAGGAATTGCATTGATAAAACAAACTCCAGCATCCATACATCTCTCGGCATAATATTGTGTTGCTTGTCTGCTACCAACAGGCAAATAGTTAAGAAGAATCTCTGTTTGGGTATCTTTTAAAACCTTCGTGATATCGACAGCCGGCTTTTCAGAGACATTGATTTTCTGACCCATATGTCTACCTATACCATCCAAGACCTCACCCTTTTCAACCTTAACATCCATCTTTCCAACGTCAGAGATCTTCACTGTGTTGTTGGGTTGTGCAAAAATCGCTTCTGACAGATCTTGTCCTACCTTGGAATTTACAACGTCAAAAGCAGCCACGTAATCAATATCACCAGGTTCAAGTCCACCCATATTATACGCTGTAAGACCCACAGACTCCGTTCTATTTTTATCATAATATGAAGTACCCTGAATAAGTGCAGATGCACAATTTCCGACACCCGCAATGGCAACCCTAATTTTTTTACGCATATAACATGACTACTATTAAAGCCAGGTTAATATATTTATGTAGATTAGCAATCCATACATATTTTGCTTAACAATGACCAAAGTTTGAAGGTCGACCTTCCAAAATATGAAACTAAAATGAATAATCAGATATATTTTATAATAAAATTTGAAGAGTGTTCAATTAAAAGAAGATGAGTAAGAATTTTCATTAATATTAAGACTATCATTCCTATGATAACATAAAATAGGTGCCGATAAAGATAGTCAACGTTTTCATTGTAAATGCCATATCATATAGCAAATCATATAATATGGTAAATATTTCTGTAAACCCATGTCGTTTCAATGGATAATTTGTCGGATATTATTGTTCATCATTTTTTATTGTCTAATACTAATAGAACGCATAGTTTCAATATCATTTTAAAAAAGCAGTTCAGCGATACAATATAATATAATCACATATAACACATATCGGTATTTTCAAGTTAGCTTTAATAACTTTTATGGAATAGCATAAATCTAATACTACACACTTCAAATACGTTATGTCTATGAAGGATTCATTTTCAAGCTGCGAAAAGGAGGGATTATATAAAGCGATATTTTTGAGACGAGACATTCGCTCACAATTTGTCGATAAAGAGATTCCACATGAAGTTTTGGCAAGAATTCTAAATGCTGCTCATCATGCACCATCAGTTGGATTCTCTCAACCGTGGAATTTCATTTTGATCAAGGATAATTTAGCTAGGCGGCATGTCAAAAATTCCTTTTTAAAGGAAAGAGAAAGGTCAATTTCGATGCTTGATAATAATAAAACCAAACAGGAAAAATATAATTCATTGAAGCTTGAAGGCATAATGGAATCTGCTCTCAATATCTGTGTTACATACGACTCGACAAGATTTGGTCCGTTCGTGCTTGGTAGAACTTCAATTGCAGAGACTGGTCTTTATAGTGTATGTTGCGCAATTCAAAATCTTTGGCTTGCCGCAAGAACAGAAGGGATTGGAGTCGGCTGGGTCAGTATTCTGTCAAATGAAGATCTTCAGAATATTCTATTAATACCTAAACACGTCAGACCGGTAGCATATCTCTGTCTAGGTTATGTAAGCGAATTTACAGACAAGCCCGAACTTGAAAAAAAGGGATGGTTATCGAGAATGGAATTGAACGATGTCATATACTACGAACAGTGGGGTATACATAAACTTGATTCTTGGACACATTTCTGTAGTATTATTGAAGAAATTAACGGTTAGTCTACGGCTATTCCTGATTGAATAACAAATGGTTGATTTCAGGTTGAGATTAGCTTGATAGGATAATCTCTTCTTTGAATAAGATTAGGCCCCTCTTTTTGAGCAATGCTTTCATTTGAGTAATTGGCGGATGTTAATGATTTATTTTTCTTCAAGTATTCTTTCGTTGTTTGTTTTTGTAGTGCTTCTTTGTACTCTTCAACTAGATGCCTTAGAGTATACTCCGAACCGTCGTTAAAATCCTCTAGATAATTAGATTCCACAACAATATGAGAATAAACATTGCATGGGTGTCTCTTCTGGCAAGAAAAGTATCTTTTACTTAATCATAATCAGCAGATGGTGCTGTTACTAAACGTAGAGCATATTAATTTTCATATGCGTTTGTCCATAGCTGTATTTTTTGGTGTATTTGCTCTCTTTTGTTAGGTCTGTCTTTCTCTTTGTTATTATTTACGTGATGTGTGCATAATTTAGAGTTGTGTTAACGATGTATATTGATTGCAGAATATTTGACTTATCTGAACTGTACAATTGAGTTGCATTTCTTCCACTACTTTGTAACGTTCTCATATTTACCGTTACAACACTTTTATTGGCTCATGGCTTTCGAAACTGTTCTACTGAGGCGTAGTTGTTGCCACACAATACCCTGAAGTATGCTAGTGTGTGATGTATTATATTATCTTTATCGATGGGATCAAAGTAAAATGATGCATAATATATAATCGTCTTTCTATCCGTATTTTTATACGGACAGGCATAGGCATTGAAATTTCTATTCGACTACATCAAATGTGGCTGCAAAAATCAACCCCTCTACGTCAATCGTGGGGGTAAATCATTTAGCCTATATTATAACGACCTTGTACGATGGTTATTTATTACATTAGCATTTTTGGGTATCGTATCCACAGGATGGTTTGGAATTCCCCTTGCGCCACGATATTTTTTGCATGCACAGATTGATATAATCTCTGGTTTATCCACATTATTCAGTGCTTTAGGTACAATCTGGGGGGTAATGGCCTATATTGAATTTACTAGGTCAGCCAATCTGATAAACGAGGCACGAGACTTGTCTCGCAGACTTGATCCACTTATTGGCGACTATGAGTATCGCTCCTATAATCCTGAAACCAAAGAATACGAAAAAGGGTATGTTCCCTTGGGACCGGTAGATTTCTGGGATAGGGAAACTCAAGTTCCAGTCTGGCTTGATAAAGGAAAATACTGGCGTATTCTCCTGGGATTTCAGTCTGACAATAGAGAGATTATGTTACAAGTTGTACGCGACCAAGACCTACCATTCACATATGACAAGAGGAACGTTGCACTTACTTCTAAAGAACGACTTCTAGGAATTGGATCAAGTCGAAAATCTCGAAAGCGTTATGTCTATAGAATAAAAATTCCACAATGGATAGTAATGAATACAGAACGCGCCAGATTAGCCGAACAGAAAGAAATGCTGAACATTGATAATTTGGAATTAAGTTCTACTATTGCAGAACTTAACAAAAAACTTGTCCTTGCTGCAGATGAAATTATAGAACATGAAAAGCCGAGAGTCCAATACCCTTGGGACGTTACGACCCTTGGAATTTATCTTAATAAGAGCTTACCTCTTCGAATTATTTACAGACAAGTGATAAGGCATTTGCCTGGTTCAAAGAAACGTACTATTAGTGACATAAACGCTAATTTAGCCAACGTAATGGATTATGAATTGATAGATGCTATAATTGAGATTGCAGCACAGAAAGGAGTTTCTGAAGACAGACTTTATAATATCAACTCTCTCGTACGTTTCCTCAAAAATTCATACACTAGACAGGGCCTTGGAGAAGGTTCAAGTGAATACCACAATTTTCATCATAGTTTGGAGGTAACTTGCATGAGTTTACAAATCTTGCCAAAAGAATTTCGCGGTCATAGTTTCAGCTCAAAAGAGTATGAATTAATTCTGGTGGCAGGTCTATTACACGATTATGATCCTGTTCAAATAATGGCTCCAAAATATGAAAGCAATAAGGGGACACATCAACAAAAAGGACCCAAAGTGTGTAGGACTATTGATGAAATATCCAAGACAAGAATTCTTGATGCTTACTTTACTATGAATGGAACTGAATTCGAACGTTATTTTCGAGAATATAAATCTAGCTTATCACCGCCTATAGAATTCTCCACAACGCATCCAGAGTATGTTGAAATACATAAACCATCCGAGAGTAGTATTGTAGAGGCTTTAATCTGGCATACGGATTTTCCGTACTATAAACAAAAGCATGCTAGGGAGAGGTTTACTCAGCTTATCACTCCACTTGATAAACAAAAATATGATACCGGTAAAATTAAATTATTGGCAGAGATTCTATGGATTGCGGATCTTGCTGTAACGTATATGAGTTCAGATCCCATTAGGGCATGGGATAGAGTTACTAATCTATACGATGAATTAGAGCTTCCAAAGGTTGAAGCAGTTTCTAGAACTGATGCATTCTTTTCTGACTTTGCTGAAACTGAACTTTTTAAAGAATTAATTGGTATGCGACAGTTTCCGGATACATTTCGGCAAAGATGGAATATAGTATATCAGTTCTTCCATGAAGGGAATCCATCTACTCAAATTAACAGAATGATAACAAAGACCAAGAATTTATACCTTAAAATTAATATGGAATTGGCTATGCACAGAGGAGAGATGTTATATGAAATTGCTACAAGCAACTGGGCAGAATATTTTATTGGAATTGGAAGGGAACAACATGAAGTGTTGAAAGCAAAATCAAGGTTTGCTGATCTGGATCCGCCAAATGCTTCAGCTTTTTGGGGAGACACACAGAAACTCCTACCAAATATAACAGATAAGTCAATCGATAATTTTCTTATGGTTTTGTCACAAACCTCTTTCAGAACTAGTGAAGAGCAATTATCATTTAGGTCATTGATGACAATCATTCCAGCAAAATTGACGGTTGGAGGTACACTGCAATTGCTCATAGATCTCGATGTAAATAGTTTAGCATTAAAGGAACTTTTGGGAATTGTATTGGATTCTGGGTTCCAACTAGATGTCGAAAAGAATAAAAAAATATACTTTCCAAAAGGTTGGAAAGATCCAGACTTTATTGACGAACGAACACCACAGGTTATGCGTTTTCAGATTAAAACAAGTAATCCGACTAGCGCAAGTTAAATGGTTATCTTTTCTGCCTATTAAAATAGTAAGTGGGCAGTTGTGATTCTTACTCTTTTTAACCCTATCGGCGAATATATATTTAGGCTATCCAAAAGAAAATCAGTTCAATGGTATAATTGGGGCCGGTGGTCTAGCCTGGTTAAGATACCGCCTTGACATGGCGGGGGTCGTTGGTTCGAATCCGACCCGGCCCATT
>JBEVTH010000057.1:0-13072 GCA_041156085.1 Candidatus Nitrososphaera maunauluensis | reverse complement strand
AAGCATAGATCGCAGAAACAAACTCTCTTTTATATGATATACTCCCATTGGAAGGTTCGATATAGTAATACATATGCAAATTCCATTCTCTCTGCTCTTAACTCCCCAAGACGGCTTGGTGTTTAATTCCCGTTCTGTTTGCATCGAAATAGTAATGTTCAATAGCTTGAGTAAGAGACGATGTATTTAAAGTGAATGAGGTGTTGGTATACCCAAAGGCATTATGAAAAAAGGGAAATTAAGTGCCAGGGCTTTGAGAATAGAAAACGATCTCTTGAATACGTTCATAAATGGCTTATTACTTTCAGGGTGGAAATTCTTAATCAGAAAAGATTTGAGTGTAGTAAAAAGATCTAATAGCTTTATGGAAGATCAGTAGTATTTTACAGCACCTCACTTGAGGAATTAGTACTTTTGTCTTGTCTTTCCATGATACGTTTTTGTTTATATAATGCCAAAAAATCTTGCAGGACTCTAACGACTAGCACATGAATTAAATACATACGACATCTTGGTGTTATTAAGCAAATGGTTTGTATGGCAATAATTCGAGTAGAATATGAGAATCAATAGCTAAAGGAAACCATATTCTTTCCATTTGTTGTTAACAAATGCAGCCGTTACTTCATCAACATTAGCAAGTTGCTGCGCTTCTCTAGTAAATCCTTCTTCTTTCCATTTGCCGGTTGCGTCAATCCCCATCTTCGATCCCAAATTAGGTAAAGGTGATGCGGGATCCAAAGTATCCGTTGGAGCATTATCAATTATCATTGTGTCACGTTTAGGATCCGCCCTTGTAGTAATGGCCCATAAAACTTCATCAATATTGTGTATGTTGATATCAGAATCCACAACTACAAATATTTTTGTCAATGAAAGCTGTCCCATTCCCCATAATGCCATCATGACTTTCTTCGCTTGTCCTGGATACTGTTTTCTAATCGAGATCACAGCAAGCCCCTGAAACCAACCTGAAGGAGGCATGCAGAAATCAACAACCTCGGGTTGGAAGATTTGAATCAAGGGCAAAAATGAACGCTCAATAACTTTTCCAATATATCCATCCTCCAAAACAGGCTTGCCTACAACCGTTGTCAAATAAATGGGCTCCTTCCTTCTCATTATAGCCGTAAGGGTAAACGTCGGATAGGGCTCGGGAGGAGTATAATAACCTGTGTGATCTCCGAAAGGACCCTCAGTTCGGATATCAGTTGGATCTACATAACCTTCTAGAACTATCTCTGCATTAGCAGGTACCTCTAAGTTAACAGTCGAGCACCTTACGAGTTTAGTGCCTTTCTTTCTGGCTATTCCAGAAAAGAGGAATTTGTCAAGTCCTTCTGGTACAGGAGCAACCCCACTGAAAATAGTGGCAGGGTCAGCTCCTATAACTACCGCAACCTCGATTGGCTTGTTTTCTCGCTTCATTATATTATAGTGCTGTGCTCCTCGCTTGTGGATCTGCCAATGCATTATGGCCTTTCGCTCATCGATAAGTTGAATCCTATAAACACCAACATTTCTCACTCCAGTTTCAGGATGCTTTGTGACCGTTAGTCCAAATGTAATGAATTTTCCAGCATCTCCGATAAACGACTTTAGTATAGGTAACGACTTGAGGTTTGCATTTTCTTTTTCAATTATTTGAGTAACGGGTCCAGATTCCACGTATTTCGGACCGTATTCAGCAATTTCTGAAAACTTGGGAAGCATTTTAAGCTTATCTAGTATACCAGAGGGGATCTTCATTTTAGTTAATTCTACAATCCTCTCTCCTATCTCGGTGAAATTCTGAGAATCCAGTGCAATATGCAACCTATCAAGTGTTCCAAAAGCATTACCAAGAACGGGCATCGCCGAGTCTTGTACATTTTCAAATAATACTGCTGGTTGGTCTCTATTGTACATTAGACGCCGCAATATTTCCGCGATTTCTAGGTTCGCGCTCACCCTTGTTTTCACTCTTTTTAGTTGTCCTATTCTATCTAATGCTTCAATGTATTCGCCAAGGCTTTCAAATGGCATTATGGAAATGAGCTGGGAAGGTAAATAAATATATCATTCAACACAAGAATATGTAGAAAGGAAATTCGTTTTTTAGGCTCGTCACACTTATGTAATGCGTCAACATTTTTTCTCTCACAAAGTTATGTACAAATTCAGGATTCAAAAAGACAATTGACTGTTCATCAACGTACAAATCTTCAGAAGAATATATTGGATGAGAAACGACTAGTTGTAGAAGAATGGCTGATAACAATGTTCATGAATAAACTAAGGAAGGCTTCAATTATTGCAGGTAGAAAGGGTCCCTATACACTTTACAGATACATTGTCGAAGAGAGTGAAGATGCTGTACAGGAAGAAGTAGCTACCGTTATTGATAAATACGTCGTTGTTCAAGTTTTTACTTATGGTGGCTTCCTCCCTTGTAACTTTCAAAAACAGAGTGTCTTTACTTTAGAAAAGTTTACAAGGGTGATGTTGAAGAGGAATCGGAATTTGATCTTACAGTGTTTTGAAAACCTAGAAACAGATACCTGATGACGGGTAGTAACATCTATTAATTTCAGCATTGATAAGTCTATGACGAAAACAGAGAAACTGTTAAAGCACATTTTTGCTATTTGTAGGCGATGAAAAAAATCCTATTTGTAGGAGTGATTTTGGCTTTGGCTTATGGATTGTCAATTATTCACTCGGCACCAATCAGCGCTCAAACGAATTCAAATAATAACAAAGTCGTCGACATCTCAATTGTTTCTGGATCTAGGTCTGCTAGCAACCTAAAATTTTACGATCCTACTAAAGCTAATATAACTGTAGGAACTGCCGTGACATGGACAAACAATGACGATACTTACCATACGGTAACTTCTGGCAACAACCCAAATAGCCCTTCAATAGGTAATCTGTTTGATTCTAGTTACATAAGTCCAGGCCAGACTTTCACATATAACTTCACCAAATCAGGAACTTTCGATTATTTCTGTTTCATACATCCATTTATGAAGGGTCAAGTAATTGTTAAATGAGGCCTAAAACGGCCTGTCTAAACTTTCTCTTCCTTTTGTCAACATACCTGTCCCATGTGAGATTTAATAA
This sequence comes from Candidatus Nitrososphaera maunauluensis, assembly GCA_041156085.1. Classification (GTDB taxonomy): domain Archaea; phylum Thermoproteota; class Nitrososphaeria; order Nitrososphaerales; family Nitrososphaeraceae; genus Nitrososphaera_A; species Nitrososphaera_A maunauluensis. The sequence continues at coordinate 9,967 of JBEVTH010000057.1, read as the reverse complement.
GGCTGAGGTATTACGGTGAAGCAAGAAAAAGAACGAGCTGCATCAAAAAAACTGTCTAGAGTTAGAAAGTTAATTATAAATGCACTAGGCAGACACGTCTGACTTATCAGCAAAGTTGCCTTAAACCATGTTTGAATGCTGCTCCCTTGTGTGTTTGTCTAATTCATCCTCGCTGTTAAAATTACGACCGCAGACTCTACATACTTTGGTATCTTGTAAACGTTGCCTCCTAACCTTTCTACCTTTAATATAATCGGCTAGCTTCATAATGTATATACTAAGACCCCACATGATCACTCTACCCTTTGACTACTTATATCACAAGCTACTATTTCTATCAATCGTCTCCTATATGACCCAACAGTTAAATGGTCATAGCACCATAAATTTGTTGAACGGATTATGATTAATTTCCTCAGACGTTGGAAACCAAAGGGAAAAATGTATAGCCTAAGATGCTCCCAGTGTAGTTCGGGTTTCCTTTCGAGTTATGATCTTGAGGCACCCATTTGTGGCAAATGCCTACAAAAAGCCAAATCATTAGATTCAACCATAGACCATGACAAGATATGCATAAAATGCGGCAAGAGAGGCGTTATCTATGGAAAGGAACAATGCCATTCCTGTTATTTTGGTTTCGAAAAGAGCGAATCATTGAGCAGTAAATAAGATGAGCAGCTCTTCTCAGAACGGCTTTGCAATTGCATTATTCGATTTGTCTCCCATGGATCTCTCATATTAGATAAGCCTGGCTAAAGCAAGATGCTCTGCGCATAGTTAAACAATATTTATATAGTATCTCAAGACAGTTTAGAATGAAGAGTAATGTTGTTGCCTTCTGAAATTGAGGCTAAATCATTAATACCAGCAATACGATCGATTTTAGCAAAGAAACTTCTAAAGGAATATTGTCTCAAGGAGGAAGAGATAGCAAAAGTACTCGGCATTACCCAGGCAGCTGTTAGCAATTACGTAAGGGGTACTAGGGGGGATACACAATTAGTGGCAAAGCTAGAATCTCTTTTCGAAGTGATGCGTATGATTGAAGATATCGCAAGAGATTTAGCTGCACACAAGGTATACGCTCCAAATACAATGGCTAAGTTTGTTCAACTGTGTAACTATATGCGTTACACGTTCATCATTTGCGATGTCCATCATACGATGGAGTCAAATATAGATGAAAAGATCTGTGAACAATGCGAAATGATCTTGATGGGCAGCAGCCGTTTGTAATGGTATCCTGCGGCAGATAGTCTTGTGAATTACACCGTAGAAACCTGCTATCGTAGACTCATTGCTTCGTTATTTCTTAAGAAAAACAAAAATTATGCATATAATATATGACAGCAGTGTATTATGTCAGAAGGTTCAAAAGATCACGTAGATAAATCAGCAGATTTAAAAAATGCAGCTTCACTGCTATTAAAAGGCGGTTCTCTTATCAGCGAACCATGCAGAGAATGCGGTGGAATTCAGGTTAAATTTAAAGACATCACTTCGTGTGTTAATTGCGGAAATAAGAAAAATGTGTCAAAAGCATCTGGGGAGAGTCTATTCGACAAGCCCGCAATATCCCTACTGAATTTAGAACCTGCTGAATTAATAATCCGAGAGAAAATCTTGATGCTTTCTAGAGAAATAAAGGATGAAAAGGACATAGGAATACAGAAACAGAAGGCAGATCTTATCGATGTGTATGCGAGGATTCTCGAGAAGATAAGAGTCTACACTTGACCTTCATTGAACTTGACCGACCAAATATCTATAAAGTTGTAATAGTTTTATCGTTGACTTGTTCTCTAGGAGAAAATCAACGGTAAAATCCAACTGCTAAAGAAAACTATTGCTATCGCCTTAAATGCTTTGCCGCTTATCATAGTAATAATGAAAATTTTATAATTATATTTTTTCGCACCGGCGATTATTGGAATAAAATCACCTACTATAGGTATCCAAGGAGAAAAAAATATTATCACCCAGCCATATCTTTCAAGCAACAGATGAGTCCGATCCTCTTCACGTTTATTAGGTATTTTATTCAGTCGTTTCAAAAAGTTGTTGCCAGTATAACCCACATAGTAAGCAATAAATCCGCCAAATATAGAGCTGATTATCAGGACTATAAGTACTATAATTTTGCTTTGACCGGACAATAACAAAGCTGATATTGTTAATTCTGTCGGAATCGGAATGATTGAGGAGAGCAAGCCATTAAGGAAAAGTCCAAGCAAACCGTATTTTATAAAAATCGTGCTATGGACTACGGATTCCACTATACTGTAAGTCATTACTGTACCGTCGGTATTTCTGCTTATTATCTTGATCTGGCAAGCGAGATCCTAACCAGCCACCAACGACCACCATTTTAGTCATTGAATATCCATAAATCATACAAATACTCTAATATTGACAAATCAAGTCTGATGTTAATTACCTTGTTATTTGAAATGAATCAATCATTTTTTGTGCAACTGGTAAATCCTTTGAAATACCTCTTTTGTGGAACCATACGATAGGATGTATTCTGTACCTCCTTTAATCGTAAATACCTGCAGTTCTTTTATTTCTACTTGTCCTGCTCTTGCTTCGAATACTAATCTTTCCGCAGGATTACCTGCAAGAGTAGTGGATGATCCTGAGTCGACAGGGCTAAAACTTGTAAAGGCTTTACTTAATAGATTAATTGCTCCTGTTGCCTCTTTTGCTAGCGTTGAATAGGATGGTAAACTACTGATTTTTATAGTAATGACACTATTTAGAGGGAATGGAACCTAACAATAATTGATGAATTAGATGTTTGTTCTATATCCCAATCAGATGGATACTGTATCATTATTCCAGAGTGAGGAGAGAGATGATTTGTATATGTTGAGAAAGTACTTTTCGTTATTTGGGTCAGTGCCATTGCTTGTTGTTGTAATAGTGATGCCGGCGACGTGTATAAGAGTATAATGTTAACAATTAGTGATACTGAAATCAAACTAACTGATACAACCTTGTACACACGAAAGGGCTGTTCTTTAAACGTATATATTTTATCTTTTGATAAAACAAACAGTAATAAAACTTCTTAATAAAAGACGTACTGAAGGAAATAATTTGGACATGAATGCGGCTACACATGTTGTAGCTTGTTTAGAAAGTTCCCCACATCGGAGCAGTTAGCAATTCAATCATTAATAGAGAATAATATCTCAATGCATTATATTTTAAACTTGATTTTACTTGAGGTCTCCTGCTACTACAGAACGTCATCAAAAATAGTTACGTATGATCAATTCTTTGTGGCCTGCCCTCTTTGAACCGTTACAGTTGATAGATCTTATAGCATCGATTTCAAAAGTATTTTCTGCAAAATCGGAGTATAGTTCCTTAATAAGCTGTGTATTAGAATTGCTTAACAGAACTTTGCACTTTCGTTCGTCCAATATTCTAAAGATTGCCGCAAGCTCTTCTTGGTCTTCGCTACTAAAGCCGATATTTGTATAATTTGTGAAATAAGCAGTGGAACTTGTAGGATTGTATGGTGGGTCTAAGTATATAAAATCTCCTTCCTTTGTTTTTTCAAGTATCTCATTATAACTGCTAAGGTTTATCGAAGCTTCTGTGTATTGAAAAGCAAGACTTACACTTCTGAGATTCTTGCTGTTGCAAATCTGCGGATTGCTATATTTTCCCCAAGGCACATTAAACAATCCCTGGCTATTTACTCTATACAGTCCGTTATAACAAGTTCTATTAAGGGCTATGAATCTTGCAGCTCTTGCAGTACTGTTTTGCCTTTTAAGATCCTTTCTTAACTGATAATAATATTTCGACGGATGTTCTTTATATTCTATTTCATGTTGCCTAAGTAGCTCTATCAATTTATCCACGTCTTGTTTTACAGCTAAATATGAGTTGATTAATTCAGAATTTATGTCAGACAGATAAGCAGTAAATGGTCGACTCTTGTGTGAGATTAAATAGAAGAATAAGGCTCCTCCGCCAAGAAATGGCTCAAAATACCTATTAAAATCAGCGGGTATAAGCTCAAATAATTTAGCTAAAAGTTGTTTTTTTCCACCAGCCCACTTCACAAAAGGATAACATATAGCCAATTTATTTTGAAGACTACTACTTTGTGCCTGCATGACTTCACCTCGCATTATTTAATTTCCTAATAACTTATACTAGTGAGGTTTCTTTTAAACTTCGGTTCCAATACTTCGTTGAGATTCTACTACTGTAACATTTTTTATCGTTTCTTGATGCAGCATCTTCTTCTTCAGGAATGTTTCAATAACTTACCTAATGAATAAAGATTATAAAAAGAAGAAACAAAAATGAAACTTGAGGTGATATTCTGAATGTTCTCTTGTTGTTAGTCGCGTCTCATGGGCTTACTGCTATGATTCTCTTTTCTCTTCTTTCAATAGCTAACATGCCTATTATATAGAGTACAATCATAGGACCGGCAACAAACCACATGGTAACCCCACTACCATCAGGCGTTATTACAGCGCCAAAAATTACCAGAATAAAGGCGGCATATCTAAGATTTTTCCTCCAAAATTTTGCTCCAATCAATCCAGCTAACGCAAAGCCATACATGATAACAGGCAGCTCAAAAGCAATTCCAAATACTAAGAAGAACTGTAGAACAAAGGATATGAAGTCATTGATATTGAGAAATGTTGCAACACCCAAGCTCTGCCCGTATTTGTAGAGGAACGTAAGAGTAAATGGAATTACTACGATGTAGGAGAACACGATACCAGCAATAAATAACGATACCATAGGTAGAAAAACGTTGATTACTTTGACTTTCTTTCTAGTTTGTTTATTTTCAATTGCGGGAGAAATAAATCCAAATATTTCCTTGGCAATAATTGGTATAGAGCCTATAATGGCAATTAATAGTGAGACATAAACTTGAGCAAAGAAAGCCTGTCCTGGAGCAGTTTGAATTAGCTTTACTTCTGAAGGCAGAAGTGTATCTCTCATATAAGATGTAATCTGGATAGAGATGTTGTGGAAAATATCTGGAAAAGGATAATAAAATATCTGCTGACCGTTGAATTCTAGTGGTTTCAGCCCAAAGCTGATAGTAAAAAGACTGAGAACCAATATGGAGATCATTATCCGAATTACTCTTGATCGTAACTCGCCTAGGTGCTCGGCGATGGTCATATTTGCTACTGATGACATCGTTATTCAGGGGAACATAGATAATGTATTTCTGAAATATAAAATTGTTGGAGTTAGTGGCTACATACATTACAGGATTCCTGTATTCTACACTGGATAGGAAGATGGACCATGAACTCGCAAGAAAAATAATTCAGCATAAAGCGTTAAAGATACGTGCGACTCAAGATGAATTGTAGATTCACCAATAAAAAACCATCGCAATCTAGCCGTCATGGGGCACACTTATTGCTTAATATCGTGTTGCAATATTTAACTATAAATACATCTTTCAATAAGAAATATAAACAGGATATCTGACAATTTGATATGAATTTGGTGTCACCACTCTTCTTTTTCTCTACTATTTTATCCGTGATATTAATTACGAGTTTTGTTCCTCAGGCTTTTTCTGTGCAAATGACGGCAGTTCTAGTGCCTTCGAAGGATATCGCCCAGCCAGTATTCACCGGTGACAGATTCATTACATTAAAATACAGTCCAGGAAGCACATTGTCCAATTTATTTAATGGGAAAAGCGAACATGTGTCATTTACCATGAAAGCACCTTCAGATGTAATATCAGCTTTTAACAATGCTATTGCTACTCAAAAGCAAAGTCCTGCCCGAATCAAAAATGGAACTCTGTCATACTCTGCTGATCTTGTAGGACAACCCGATACTGTCCAGCTCTCTTACAAGGTGCAGTTTACTCCGATGATATCTAATTTTGTTTTGCAAAAGACAAACGGGACACAAAATACAGTAGTAGATATAGATTGGAGGAGTATAGTAGTTAATGATCCGTTGATAGTGGATGCACCAAAGTACGGAAAGATAAGTGTTAATTACCCAATTGGTTTACTTCAAGCATTACATCCGGACCTAGTACAACAGATTTCAAAATCACAATCTGCAGATATATTCAAAGCACCGTTACTTAATTTTGAGACTGTTGGAATACCAATGGATAGATGGCACTTCTTATTTGATCCAACCGGTAGCCTAGCTGGTGTGGCAGGCTCAGGATTTACAGAACAAGGAGGAGCTAGAGCTGTTTCTATTTATTCTCTAGGTGAAAGTAGTTTTAGGGAAGGAACTTTTACCGAGCAGACCAGCGACTCGACTGCAACATTAGATAATACCCAAGTTCAAGTCCATTCTTCAACTCCACCGCCAAGTGCACAGCTACAAATTGCAGGATTTGCAAAAATACAGAAGTCAGGTAACAATGAGCTTGCCTTTGTCTCTACACAGGCTCCTGCAGGGAATGTCACAGCAACTGGATCATTTCCATTACAAGTATTGCTAGTTTTTGGCGGCATGATGGGTGCAGTCGCAGTTTTTGTACTCGTTAAAGCAAGGAAATAAAGCATTATTCTTGAACTATCAAGATGCTAACGAGCGTTACCAATCAACATTCTACGCGATGAATTTTTTCAAACCTAGACCTTATTGAGAGATGAAAATATTAATGAATAAGATAAGAAAAGAATGATTTAACGCAGCTTCTGTTTTTTAACAAAAAAGTAGATTAACAAAATTTAAGCTCCAGGTTATCAGAGTATCTACTAACCTTGTTAAGTGCATTACTCCTAATATAGCATAGATAAAGTCCCAATACTTTGAGCTTCGGAAAAAAAAAGATAAAAATAGAAATGGAAGATGCTGAAGGTGGCAAGTATAACCTCTCGTTAGAGGGTAATATGTCAAAAGATAAAATTCTAAAAGTCTTCGAGCTAATGGATCGCATTAATGGAGGAGAACAAGAAAGTAATAAAGAGAAGTATGATATTGAGACACAAAGAAATGAAAACCTTACATCCCTGTCTTCAAAGATATGGAGCATTATCGAAAATAAATTTCCGTACACAAGTTTTACATCATCAGATATACTAGAAATGTATAGAGAAGAATATAATGAGCCCATCAAGCTGGACGTAGTAGCTACCTATTTGTCGAGATACCTTAAAAAGGGGAAGCTAGACAGAAGTAAGAAAGCAAAAGAATGTATTTACAAAGTATCTAGACAGCCCCCATCCGTGAGCCCTAACGAGGAGTTCAAACATGAAACTAAGAATCAGATATTCGGTGGTCCATATGACGACATCCATACGAGACATCTAAATAACTAAACAACACTTTAGTATTTTCCGGAATCTGAATATCTGATACTGTCGTCATCCCAACTCAGTTTAGACCAGTCAAGTGTCCTTCATGCGATAACTTATCTGCGTGGGCTGCAATATATCTCCAAATGATGTCAGCTTTACCAGACTGAAAGTCCCATGGAGCTATCAAAACCAAGTCATTGTCTCTTATCCACATTCTTCGTTTAATCTTCCCACGAATGCGACATGTCCTTACCTTTCCATCAGTAGTTTTTACTATAATATTATCTCCACCTACAAGTTTGACTACACGACCAAATAATTCTCCATTTTCTGGCATAACCATTTTTTTTAGGTGAGATTCATTTAGTACTTTCCTTTTTCCTAATTTAAAAACCTGTTAATGATAGACGTCTACGGAAATAAAAACCTAATGATGATATATTCACTAACCTTACTATTGATTCTAGGAAGATAGTGACTTCCTGATCAATTATCCTGAGAATAACAAATCTTAATTCCCAGTCTTAAATCAAGGAAGTTGAACTTTTCAGACTGCCTCTGAGATAGAAGAAACCGATGGACTGAAATAGGGTTAAAACTTTTCAGGAACTATTATACTTTATAATGTTCTTAGAGCTAACCGAACGTCCAATCCTAGCTACAGATTATATAAAGCAAGGATATCTCGGTTCGTAGATAGCAAGAAATGTTTATACTGGCTTACTATGATCTAATATACAACTCGACGTGACTGACCACTATTGTATCTTAGGTATTAGTAAGAGTGCCTCCCAAGAAGAAATCAGGAAGTCTTTTCGCTATTTAGCGTTAAAATATCATCCTGACAGAAACAAGAATTCTGAAGATGCAAAGCAGAAATTTATTCAGATCATTGAAGCGTACGAAGTTCTTTCTGATGAAGAGGCCAGAAAAAAATACGACACAAGTATGTATGGTTTATATGATTACAGCAGCAGGAGTAACTGGCAGAAGCGTGCTAGAGATTTTGAAAAAGTGTATAATTATGCGAGGAGAATGCATGGGACTGAGGATATCGGTAAGAGCACCAATAATGCAAAAAATAATTATACAGTGCGATATATTAGTAAGAGGACAAGCGCAAAAATTAGAAAAGCGCCTATAGTTTTCATTAATTGTCTTGCCTCGGCTGTCCGTTCTGTGACTGTTACAAACACGGAAGAACAAGATTTTTGAAAGCAGATCGTTCGGGATTTAGCCATAAGCATTCTTTGCAATAGACTTGACTTGCCCGGCGAGTTCTCAATATAATTGTTACAGAAACAGCTCAGAGCTAGAAGTTAGACATCATCGCCATTTCTGTGTAGTAACAAACTTATACAGAGTCGTACTCACAAATAAAGGTTATGAAGTCGACGATTTCAAAACTTGACTATATATCATCATCTGGTTGGAGGTCGTTTTTTCCATGCAACAAGTAAAAATGTAAAAGGTATAGCCATTACTCCAGTCGTAATTAGAATTGGCTGCATAACCGATGGATCCAATGATTTCCCTATAGCAAGGAAGTACGGGAATGGGTAAACGCCAGCAGTAAAAAACCAAAAAACAACAAATAATAATATAAATGGAAAATTACGTTTAAGGAATTTATATGGAGGTTTTTTCATCCTAGCACATTTAATGCATCTTCTTTTATCTTGAACTAAACATGATGAACATATCGATTTAGCGCAGTAAGTGCAAACAAAATCTCCAAACCTTGATCCGCATATCTGACAGCTTGTGATCAACAGTAACATATCTATCAAATATATATTATTAAAATGCTTTTGTTGCAAACTAGCGGCTGAAGGAGTATTTGCTTACTACTTACATTAGAAGGTAAATTCAGAATGTTTAATTTAACTTAAAGAAACAATATTGTTACGAATTTTTGCGGAAAATCACAATGCTTGAAAAAACTCAAATATTGACTTCAATAATAAAAATAGAACGTAGAATTTTTCCGTTCAAAGATGTATTAAGCTACCTTGTTCTCCTGTATGAGGTGACTGACCTACAAATTTTCTTCTAAAATGGCCAGAGGGTCTCTTAGAAAGAAGCTCTATAAACCAAGCTTCATGCTCAACTTCTTCTTGCATAATTTTTTGGGCAATATCGTATGTCCTTGGATCCTTACCAGTTGTCATATCACAAACTTCTCCCCATGATCTAATTGCACATTGTTCTGCTTCCAACAGTACTTTCAATATTGAATTGATATCTTCCCAATTGTCTGGAAGGTAAGCGTCAGGACAGCCAGCTTGGTCTGCAAACTTTCTAATGTCTCTTGGCAAGCTGCCACCTAATTCATAAAGCCTAGGGACCATTGCTTCAAAGTGATTTCTGTCTTCAATACGCGCATCCTCTACAATCTCCTTGATGCCTTCACCTTCCAATCCAGTACAATGCATGCGTAGAATTGTATAATAGTAGTATGTTGTGAATTCAGCACCCACTCCTTTTGTGATTAACTCTTTTAGCCTTTCTATATTAACTCCATTCTTTTGTAGAACCTCTAAAGCAACAATTTTTGGTACTGCTCCTTTTGTTGTCGGATTTGACATTACTACTAATCAAAAATGATTATTATTAAAGCCTTGCTATTTTCTCATTATCTATTTATGCAATTTCTATTTATACGATTCTAATAAATTGGG
>JBEVTH010000056.1:0-13100 GCA_041156085.1 Candidatus Nitrososphaera maunauluensis | reverse complement strand
AAACAATGAATATCATGACCTGTAAATGCAGCATCAACAGCTATGGAGTTCATAGCTAGAAAATATATTTATAGTAGTAGTAGTAGTCGTAGCTAGCTAGAAATTATAAACAGTTAAGAAATAGTTTTGACTCATAATTCATTATGGCTGAAAAGACTACCATAAATAAATCTGCTAAGTTAAAGTCAAGCTATCAAAACTTACTTCAGGAGGCAGCAACACTATTTCCGAAGGTGGATCAAAAGTTATTGTTAAACATTGTACAGTTTGAAACTACCTATGGCGATTGGGAGGGCAGTGTTTTGCTCAAAGTAGTTTATCCTGCAGGCAAAGATATGGAAATGAAAAAGGAATGGATATACAAAAAATATCAACGGGTTTCATCTATAGTAGAGAATAGAACACTTAAGTTCAAAGCGATACGAATGTATACTGAAGAGCTTGAGAAATTGTTGAGCGAGGACTCAGAAATAGAATATATTACTGGTTCAGCAAGTTTGACTCCTTCAGATGCATATGCGACATAATTATTGGAAGAGTATAAGAGATAGATAGATAGATAGATAGATAGTTGCAACTAGTCAATTTGATTAATCTTATCTGATCGTAATACAATTGCTTTTAAGCGTGTTGACTATTGCATATCGATTAAAATGAGATGAGATAAAGACGACAAAAACCTTAATCAGCACAGAAGAACCAAAAGAAGATTGGACAGGTAGAGTCAAATCCCGAGACTTCCTGTCTAGTAGAGAATGTACGTGAAGAAGATGCAGAAATGACTGACTGACGAAGAACAGGATTCAAAAAAACCAGCATAAATCAACGCTACTCCAATAATTTATTTTTATTTTATTATCCAATAATTTATCTTGCAGATTTCCCCGATCTGCTAGCTTTTCACCGCTATCTTGATTTAAATAAAGCTGACAACAAATATCCGATTTGGTATTTGTTTGACAAGAAGTAGTGGCGTTGCAGGCATAACTCTTAGTAGAAGAAGTCTCTTTCTTGGTCTGCTTGTAGCAATTGTCGTATCAGATTCAATAATCTTTTTCGCTGAATTAAAGACCAAGGACTTTTATTCTAATTGGGTAATAAGCATCAATGCTGCAGTCGCAGCAACGTTAGCTATACTTGTAGTATATAGACATAGACGTAGTAAAGAAGGACGTGTCTATGAACATAGCAGTAAGCCACGTATTGCTCTTGCTATAGGTTTGTTTCTTTGGCTTTGTGCTGACATTGTTTGGGCAATATACGAAATTGTTTTAGACATAGTGCCTCCTGTACCATCGCCAGCAGATTTTCTATGGTTATCGGCTTATGGATTTCTTGCTTATTATCTGTATGCAAGTTATAGTGAATTTCATAAGAGATTCAAATTCAATAGAACAGTTCTAATCGTAAGTGTAATTGGATGTGCAATATTTCTAGTTTATATCATATCTATTACCCTAAGTCTATCAACTCTAACAAATCCAAGAGGTATTGCGATGTTTGCAGTCATAGTCGCTTATCCTATTTTAGATGCTATTCTAATGATTCCTGCATTTTCAATTTTAGCGAATTTTAAAAGTGAACCCCTGTGGTTTACTCCTTGGATATGTGAATCATTAGGTATTTTCTTGGTGGCGATATCTGATAGCTGGTTTGCACTTGTCGTACTTACCTCCGTAATACAACAATTTTGGTTAAGCGCTTTGTTTTTCGCTGCTCATTATCTCGTTATAGCCGCTGGGTTAATTTGGTATATCAAATTCTTGGTGAGAATACCATCACAGGATGATACCAAGTCTTTATCAAAAATACCCCCAACAATATCAAGCAATAATAGTATTCCAAAAACGACCTTTAGTAGTAATAAGAGGTTCTCATTTTATAAAAAAGGAAAGAAAGCCCGCACTATGGCAATTGCTGCTGTGGTGGTGGTGGCTATCGCAGCTGCTACTGCGGGAATTTTAATTTATCTTCCATATCCATTGTTGTTATCATCACTTCTGTCATTTGCTAATAATAATGCAAATTCAGAGACAGTATTATTACCACCACCACAAGGACCAGCTCCTTCTGCTGGCTCCCTACAACAACAAACAGTAACAATAGGCGCTCTTCTTCCACTTACTGGTATTTCATCATCTTTAGGTGAATCTGAAGAAGCAGCTCTTAAGATCGCATTCAAAGATATCAACGAAAACTTTTCAAAAAATCATTGGAACATTCGAATAGGACTTATCATAGAAGACACTCAGACAAATCCCTCTGTCAGCCTAGAAAAACTAAAGCAGTTGACTGCAAAGGGTATAAAAATTGTTATTGGCCCCGCCACAAGTGCGGAGCTGCAAGTAACACAAAACTATGCCAATTCAAATGGTGTTTTGCTAGTGAGCCCATCTAGCACAGCTCCATCTTTAGCTATTTCAGGTAACAATGTGTTTAGATTTGTAACTGATGACACTCATCAAGCTCAAGCTATAACTAAACTCATGTGGAATGATGGGATAAGAGTAATAGTACCTTTTTGGAGGACTGATGTTTATGGAAACGATCTAGTAACGGCAGTGAAGCAGAACTTTCAACAATTAGGTGGAAGTGTGGTAGAGGGAGTTGGCTATACACCCCATACTGGTGACTTCTTTGCTAGCCTCAATAGAATAAATTTTATCGTATGGGATCAGGATTTAAGGTCTTTGAGCTCAAAGCTCAATCAAGCCATATCCACATACGGTGGTGACGCAAATAAGGTAGCAGTATATTTTGTAGCGTTCGATGAGGTGGTACCTATTTTTATCCAAGCACAAAGCCATTCTCTCCTCTCTGAAGTAAAATGGTATGGTAGCGATGGCACGGCCTTGAACAACAAACTTCTGAAAAATGAGGAATCAGCCATGTTTTCAGTAAAGACAAATTTTGTCAATCCCATATATGGAGTTAACAATGATAATAATGAAAAATATAAACAAGTAGTATCTCGAATTCAAGAAAATATTGGCAGAACATCTAGATCTTATGCTAGTGTTGCTTATGACGCGTTATGGGTGGCTGCGCTAGCTGAAAATGACACTCAAGCTACAAGCAATATCAATTATTTAAAAAACACATTTGTGAAAATAGCGAATTCCTATAATGGAATAACAGGGATTACTGGGCTGAATCAAAATGGCGATAGAAAATATGGTGATTACGACTTTTGGGCAGTGGCAAAAAACAACAATGACATCAGCACCCATGATGCATTTACTTGGAAGCGTGTTAGTAAGTATATGTTAGTAGAAAGCGGTAATAAAAGATTCATCTCAGAGATTATATCTACCAGATGATTCTTTTGTTGATTCATTATTCTGCTGTTATCTATTCTATTAATATTTTTGTACTTGTTATACATTGATTATTAATTTTTCTGTCATTACGTTTAAGAATTAATAACAAAATTTATATAATTATTAATTCATATCGCGTTAATGAAAAAATGGATCATACAATCATCAACAGCGCTCTTGGCTGCAACAGCACTTTTGATGGCTATCATATGCATGACACTTCCCTTGAAAACACTAGCAACAAATTTGAGTTCAATTACTAATAATAACAACACAAATCCATCTAACAAAACAGCTGCTCCTGCTCCTACTGCTGTGCAGCAAGCATCTGACCAATCCAGAGTCAGCGTCGTAGCGTCATTCTTTCCAATCTATGAATTTGTTAAGGCGGTTGGAAAGGACAAAGTCGATTTATCATCTCTGATTCCTATTGGATCGGAGCCCCACAATTTTGATCCTACAATACAAGATATCCAGAAAGCTGACTTAGCAAATCTACTGGTATATAATGGAGCTTCTATGGAAGAACCATGGATTCACAAACTTACTCCAAAAAATACTCTCGATAGTAGTAAGGGAATAAATCTGCTACCTAATCAAAATGATCCTGATATTAAAGGACCAAACGATCCCCATATCTGGCTTAATCCAGTTTTTGCAAAACAACAAGTTCAAAATATTCGGGATGGATTAGTAAAAATAGATCCCAAAAATACTGCATATTATAAGCAGAACGCTCAAAATTTTATAGGACAGCTAGATAAACTTGATGCTGCCTTTCGTGGGAATCTTTCAAGCTCCAACTGTGCAAAAAGAGACTTTATAGCTTTTCACCATGCGTTTACGTATTTTGCCAATCAGTATGGTTTGACTCAGCATTCTATACAGGGATTAACGCCTCAAGGAGAAGTACTTCCACAAAAACTAGTAGAGGTGATGAACCTAGCAAAGAATCTAGGATTGAAAGTAATTTATTCAGAAGACTTGATTGATCCGAGATCTTCCGAGGCAATAGCAGAACAGATACCCGGTTCAAAGGTAATGGTCCTAAGTCCAATAGAAGGCATCAAGGCAGAAGAACAAAAGGCAGGGTTGGGATATCTAGACAAGATGTACCAGGACCTAGCTGCTCTTAAAGTGGGGCTTCAATGCAAAATATAATAATAGTCCTTCTGTTAAGAATGTATCTTACGGCTACGATAACTATAACGACGACAGCGTCACTTGCGCACCTTTTTTTCTCATACTATAGATCGCCTAGATCGCATTCAAATCAGCATAACCGGAATAATAATAATTGAGGAAATGGTAAAATAAAAATGATGTCAGCTATAGATGTTACGGGAGGAAACAACTAGGCGATATATTGAGCTGATTTAGAATGGTTCTTGAAATTCTTCAATACAGTTTTATGCAACGTGCGTTAATCTCAGGTGTTGCAGTTGCGATCACCTGCTCAGTAGTGGGACTTTTCCTTGTCTTAAGACGTCAATCACTATTTGGCGACGCTCTTTCGCATGTGGCTTTTGGAGGGATAGCACTCGGGTTATTTGCTAATGTATATCCCTTATGGACAGCATTAGTAGTGTCTGTATTTGCATCATTGGGAATTACCAAGTTAAGGCAATCTACGAAAATTGCCCCTGATGCTGCTGTTGCGGTAATGTTGTCGTCTGGGCTCGCGGTGGGAATTATACTAATCGGTTTGTCAGGTGGCTTTTCTCTCGATCTGGAAAGCTTTCTGTTTGGAAGCATCCTGCTAATAACCATGCAAGATCAACTCATGATTTTATTTTTGAGTGTTGTAGTACTAGTTATAATATTCAAACTTTACAAGAAGCTTATGTATATCGCGTTTGATGAGGATCAAGCGAGGGTTAGCGGAATAGATGTGACAAAAGTCACTTATCTGTTTATAGTTCTTGCCAGCTTAACCGTCATCGCCTCAGTTCGTCTGGTCGGAGTGCTACTTATATCTTCATTAATAGTAATTCCAAATATTTCCGCAATGACGTTTGGAAAGGGATTTAAAAAGACTGCGCTTATGTCTGTCTCAATTGCAGTCTTCTCCGTACTGGGTGGTATAGTTATTTCATATGTGTTTAATTTGGCCCCTGGAGGAACCATTGTCATTTTATCGATAGCAATATTTCTTTGCTCTATAGTGGCAAAGTCGGCGCTGAAGAAAAATAGGAACCTGAAAAAAGGTGCAGACATGTTGACGAACTCAACTTAGGTAGAAAACAAGATGCAGACAAAAAAGAAAAAAATTGCCATGAGAAATAGGGTCCCTAATTTCATAAAAGAACCCAGGAGTACGGTAGGTATATTTTGTCATACAAATATGAAATTAATATTCTTATAGTATGTATGCATTTTTTGCATGTGCAGGATAAATTACATGTGCTTACTATGGTAAATAACCTTCTGTTATTATTCTATCAATATTTTTGCTAAAAGAATACTTTACCTTGCCATCTGCTAAAAGGATGACTTTCTTGACCAAAACCTATTAAACGAGTTTTGGACTATTCGACTGGTAAATTGAAAAGTGCACGTATGTTAGCCCATCTCTTTTTACTTTTCAGAGCCTAGTAGAACTATTACAACAACAACAAACCATAATCATTATCGCAATGAAAGAATTGGATAGGTTCTATTGTGTAATTCATAGAGTCATTCATACAGATCATGAGAGGTATGAAATATGCGATTATTGCTCACTTGTGAAAACAGACATGCCCTTTGCTGAATGGGATAGGTTACCGTTTATATATGTCATCCTTGTAGTTATTTTCATCGTAGAGCCACATATAATGGAAGACAACAACAATGAAAAATCGGCTGATGATTCAGATAGTAATAGCAGTCATAAAAATAGATTCAACAAATGCGAAACTATAGAAGAAGGAACTTTTGCTTTTATGCATTGGCTCAATTCAGATAATAAAACATCGTTATCTGCTACTGACAATCCAATAGTTTTGTTGAAATTTATCAATGATAGACATACTATACTTTACGATACTGCGATTCAGGCTCAAATAGACATTGAAATAAAAAATGGAGTTCCTTATTGTAAATATGATAGAGCAGACGATTGTGCTCATATAGGATTTGCTATTGAGGTAGAACAATTATTTGGCCCTAGCCGTAGTGGAAAAGAGCAGACAATAGACGAGCTATTATAACCTGAAACTACTATTACTGATATCAAGCACTAAATCTATTTTCAAATCGCTTAGGAATAACTTGCTCTATTAGTTATCAGAAATTTATAAGCACTATCGGGTGTAGACCTCAATACGAAACTTGATAGTACTCAAATCCACGAGGTCATCTTTATCATCGCTCTTCCGCCGATTCGAGTTCTATAATGTCATCTTAAACCAAGAGTACATTTTTACGAACACTCTATCTGCATTCCATGTGCCATGTCGTTTTAGGGTAGTCTGACGAAACTATGGGATTAGCTTCAGTCTGCTCATTCATTCATTCATTCATTCATTCCATATTTGTTCAAACCTCAATTTCAAGGGTTTTAGAAATTGTAATCAAATGCAAGTTTGACTGTAACAGAGAAGTAGAAGTAGAAGTGGCTACCATCCTAAAACCTTTGCTGACTTTGCTGCTGCAGCATCCAGCGCTTGTTTTGGTTCTTTTATTCCATAAAAAACCTCGTCTAATGCCTGTCTTACGTCCTCAGCAATGAATTGATATTCTGGGATACTAGGTCTACCCCTCCCTGTAGGAATCATTGAAATCATATCATCATAAAATGGAATAGATTTTCTAAGTTGATCAGCATAGGAATTCGTATCTTGTCCTAGTGTTATCTGTGTTGGAAGAAATCCTTGCTTAGCTAGCCAAGGAGACAATATTTCAGGTGTTAACATAAGTTCAATTATCTCCCAAGCTATGTTTTTGTGCGGAGAAGTTACCGGAATGCCTAATTCCCATCCTCCCATCAACGTAGAGCTCTTAGTTTTATTATCAGGTACTGGGAACATAGGAATAAATCCTATATTGTTAATCTGTTGGCTTGTTAAATTGGCCCATGTATTGGGCATCCAAGATCCTTCGATCATTACTGCAAATTTCCTATGAGTGAATTCATCACCAAAGAAATGTTTTTTCTGTGGTTTTATACCTGCATCGATCTGAGCCTTGATAAATTCCATGGCTTTAACTCCTGCTGAACTATTATAAGCTGGAAACCAATACGTTCCTTTTGTTGGATGTCCACTCTTTTGCTTAATTATGTCTCCTCCAAGCATCCAAAGATATGGATACCATACGTCAGGAGAATGACTAGCTCCAGTAAGATGGACTCCTTCTATTCCTTGAGGCCTTAGAACTGCATTAAGCTTCTTTGCAGATGCAATATATCCATCCCATGTCTTTAGCGAGTCAGGGTTAACACCTGCTTTATTCAAAAGATTCTTCCAATACCATATTCCTCTTATGTCAGTCCAAGCCCAAATACCATACATTTTACCTTTATATACACCACCAGCCAAGTTTGATTGATACCACTCAGGGGCCCTTCCCCATCTTTCAGTATAATTTGAGAGGTTTGTTAATAATCCCTTTTCAGCAAACTCTCCAAGCCATGTTTGATCTAATAACATAACATCAGTAGGTGTACCATTAGTTATCGCCTTTAACATCTGATTTTTGGTAGATTCATGTGTTAGATCATGAAGTTCAATATACCTTAAATTAATGCCAAGCTCAGGATGAATGGATCTTAATTTATTAATAGCAGAATTCAATAGTGCCTGATTCATACCTTCTTTGCCCATTTGGTTAAAGAGGGCTGTGATGGTTACATTCTCCTTTGGCTGTGGAGACGCAAGGACATAATAGGAAGATGTTGTGTATTGCTTCAACTGGACTAAGGGAGCTATCGCTACCATTATACTGATTATCATAAATGTCAGAATCATCCAGTGGATAGTCTTTTTCATTATCCTAAAAGAACAGCACTTAATTTTAAACATTTTTTGCTATCAACTCATATCTGCCTCAAACATATTCTAACATACCTATCAGTATAATACATAATACATTTATCTTCACAGATAGTCACGTCATTATAGCATAAGTAATATGTAAGCAATAGAATGGAATTATATGCCATGTCATTAATGTTGGTGGCTTTATTACTAACAAAATGCTACTGACTTTGTGAGGCTGTCTTATCGAATACTAATTGTTAGAGTAAAGAAAATTACCTAGAAACCTATTATTAGTATACTACTAGAAATTAGCATTATAGATATCGATGACAAATATCTATCTGTCATTCCAGTACGTGATTATCATATTTGTTATTTCTTATTTACCTCCTTTAAAACTTCTTGTAGATAACGTTTCATCTCATCGTAAGACTCTTCCAACTCCTTTGTTCTCTTTTTTACTTCTCTTCTAAGGATAATATTCCATTTACCGAGTAAAATTACTAGGACTACAATAGCAACAACACTGGCAGTGACAGACAGAGAAACGATTTCAGTCCTTTGTACTGAAAGAGCACTGTTAATCTTTGAATATATTTCTGAAGTAGGCGTCACTATTTGAATAAAAAATAATGGCTTATTTTCCACATACGCAGGATACTGAGTAGTTAATCTCTCTCCGCGTCCATAATCATAAACCGCAACGCCTGATTCGCCGGCTAGTAAATTTCGGGTTAAATTGTTCAAGACTGTATTGTGATTAATAAATTTTTGTGCATAGTCGCCAAAAAAATTCTGTCCTACAAGCGTCTCACTTGCGCCATTAGCTAGCATGATACCGTTTTTATCATATACTACTAAGAACTTTGAATTGAGATCTTGAACATTTCCATAATGTGCAAAAAATGGTATTGTAGGTATTGATGTTACTAGCATTCCCATATATTGACCAGTGTCTCGATTCTTGATTGGGTAAGAGATAAATTCTCTGAATATCTCTTGTCTCTCAAAATCGCCATGAGAGAAGACCGGCATAAGAGTACTTTTTGTTTCTTCTACCCAGTCTCTAAGCGAGAAATCCTCACCCAGAAAGAATTCTGATGATCGTGCAGATAGGCTATTTACCATAATATTGTCCTTATCCAAAATAAATAGTCTATCTATTGTGGGGCTATGTGTGTTATATGCGTCATCTAGTAACTTTGTAGTTTTATCACCTCCCAATTCCGTTTGAACATAATAGGAGTTTGCCAAACCATAAAGCATTGACATAACTAGGTTGATATCTGAACCTATATGTAGAGCAATATCTTTTGTAGATTGTATCTGAAGTTGTTTTTGTTGTTCAAATACACTCTTTTTTAGATCATCAGCAGTAATATTTTGGATATAGAATAATAAGCCATTTGAACATACAATAATCGAAATGATAGAAATGATGCCTATTTCTCTTTCTTTTCCTAAAAGTAGGCGCATAGCATACTAACAGATATCATAAGTAGATGTATCTTATATTAATAATACTGCTATGAGTCAGTCGAGTTAACACTCGCTATCGATCAAATAGCTGCTATAATACAGCAAGTATATCATTATATGATGTATACTGGTGTATTAACAAATATGATCATAGAGATTCTTGAGTAGTGTCTTTTATGCCTTGTCTACCATATAAGTAGATTCATTGAAACGACTTAATATATAAAAATTTCACTAGATCCTAATCAAATATTTTCCTGGGGGAAGGGTGATGTTGTGATATTCTTATTGTTGGTTGAATTGTCTGCTTTAGTCGAGTTTGAGGTAACAGTATGACATGGTTGATTATTTATACAAATTGTTGTAACACAAGGCTTATTGTTAATACATATTGTTGAAGTTGAATTAGATTCTACACTGGCAGCAGCGTTTGCAAATAGTAAATAATTTACTATTATAGTTGATATTAAACTAACTATCAAACAGGCAGTAACAATAGTAGCTACAATAGATGAACAGAAATCAACTCTTCTTCTTTTTATTTTATGTCACCCAACCATAGATACTATTACTACTAGAATTTAGATATCGCGATTAGAAATATTTGTTAATAAACGATGTTATAGTACACCATAGTTAGAACTGGAAAGATCCAATGTACACATGGACCGCGCCTATCACCTTCTCCAACAAAATACCCTCTTTGATGGAGGGATGATGTTGTTGTTATTCTTCTACCGGCCACTCTCCCCTGGTAATGATTTCAACCAAGTTGCCAGCAGGATCCCTAAAATACAAACTTTTTGAGTCTCCTCTGTTCCATGATATTATTTCCTTTTCAATGTTGACCTTATTATGTTTGGTTAGTAGCCCTTTATAATATTCATAATTTTCCTTTTCAATTTCCAATGCAAAATGAATCATTGCAGGTGGTGTCATTGCACCATGTATGGGGAATAGGCTGTCTCCTTCTTTTCGTGTAATTGCAGGATCAAAAATTAAAAGCATGCTTTTTCCTGCTTTTAGAAATACGGCTCTTTCACTTTCTTCGACTGGTTGTAATCCTAACACTGTCGTGTAGAAGTCTTTCATACCTTTCAAATCAGAAGAGTATATACATGTTTCAACAATTTTTGTGATTTTTGGCTCTATCATGTCTAATGTTTAGTCTGATCTCCACATGCGCTCATATATCTCACTAGATAGCAAGGCATTGCAGCTCTATACTACTACTATATTATCAAATATACAATTGTAGTAATAATTCGTTCATTAATCAAATAGATACAGAAAAAATATGCCAATATATTTAAAGATTAGCACGTTTTTCCATATAATAATAACTCTTGTCTTCCACCTCACATCCTTCTGCTACAACTACTGGCGCAAGCTTGGAAAAGACTGACATATTTTATGGTGGTGATAATGTGAGAAATACAGTACTACAGTTTGTCTCCAAAGCAAGTATTAGAATTGATGCTCTCATAGACTATACACGACCAGCATTAGCAATAGAAAATGAGGAATCAAGGAAATCTTTTATGGATGCTAAAAATGCAGGAGTAAGGTTAAGATGCATAACTGAGATTACCAAAGAGAATATCTCATATTGCAAAGAACTATTGCAAATAGTTAATGAACTTCGGCACCTAGATGGAATAAAAGGTAATTTTTATTTAAGTGAAAGTGAGTATCTTTCTCCTGCAACTTTCCATGAGAAAGGAAAGCCCGCACCTCAAATTATTTATAGCAATATAAGAGAGATTGTTGAACATCAACAATACATTTTTGAAACCCTATGGAATAAATCAATACCGGCCAAAGACAAAATAATACAAATTGAAAATGAAATAGAACCAGAATTCCTTGAAGTTATTTCCGATTGCAAAAAGGCAACTGAAATTTACATAGAGCTTACGAAATCGATACAAAAGGAAGGCCTATTTTTACTTTCGGATAGTAAGGCTATGATTAGGGCAGATAAACTAGGAATCATAGATTATCTTATACAAGCCTCATCTCAAAGAGGCGCTATTGTAAAGATGATCTGTCCCATAAATGATGAAAATTCAGGCATTATCAAAAGAATGTTGCAGAACGCTCCATCCATCTCAATTATTAATGGCGGTAGTTCCCACTCGGGTATATTCATAGTAGATAATGCAAGGTTCATTCGATTTGAGCTCAAAGATCCTAAAGCAGAAGAATTTTCAGAAGCAATAGGATTTGTAGTATACTCAAATAGTAAAGTCAGTGTTAATTCTTCCAAATCACTTTTCGAATTGATTTGGAATGAGCATATACAGTATTCTAAAATACAAGAATACGAAAGACGAAAGGAAACAGATAAAATGAAAAATGAATTTATCAATTTAGCGGCTCATGAATTAAGAACTCCTATTCAACCTATACTCGGCTTATCTCAGATTATGCGATATCAAAAGGTAAAGATTGACGAGTACAATGAATTTTTGGATGTAATCATCAGTAGCGCAAAAAGGTTACAGCGACTTGCGAACGATATTTTGGATGCTACACAAATCGAAAGTCACTTGTTAAAATTAGATAAAAAGCAGTTTAACCTAGGCGAAATGATAACTGAAGTAGTACAGGGATATAAACATCAAATCGAAAAGTATGATGGTACAAATAACAAGAATTTGAAAATACTATATGAATTTAATATGGATGATACTATTACTTTAAAAGCAGATAAAAATAAGCTTTCTCAGGTTGTATCTAACTTATTGAGTAATGCTATTAAATTTACTCAAGAAGGAACTATATTAGTTAAGGTAGAAAAAAACAAAGATGAGTATAAAGAGAGCGATCAAAATGAAGTTATCATTACTGTTAAGGATACTGGAACTGGAATAGATTCTGAAATATTCCCAAGACTCTTTTCAATGTTTGTTTCAAAATCATACGAAGATACTGGCTTAGGATTATTTATCTCCAAAAGTATTGTAGAAGCTCATGGCGGAAGAATATGGGCTGAGAATAATAAACAGGGCAAAGGAGCTAGCTTTTCATTTAAAATACCTGTAAAATGATAATGATAACATGAAGAATGGCCGAAATAATTTTTGTACACCACTTCTTTTTTTCAGGTTTCGTTTATAATTACACTATTTATTATGAAAATAAAACAAAACAAACTGCCGTTTAAAAGTTGGATTGTTACTAGTAGCAGTAAATAGTTGCTCTACCTTAATCTTATAGCAAATCCTACCACAAATTCCGTTCATATCGATTGAAATTATGATGCTATTTCCGTCATGATCATCGCATGACTGCCATTTCATAGTTTGCAGTGTATAATTTTATTATTAATTAGACT
>JBEVTH010000055.1:0-13159 GCA_041156085.1 Candidatus Nitrososphaera maunauluensis | reverse complement strand
GAGCCCCTAGATTGCAAAGCTGATTTAAGTAAGTTAAACGGATGTGTTTTTATAAGCAAGAAAGTTTATAATAAAGAAGTCATGAAAATCCTTTCTGTCAACGTCGGAATTCCGCGCGAGGTAATCTTTAGGGAAGAAGTCGTTAGCACGGGGATTTTCAAGAAACCGGTAAAAGGTCGAGTCAGGTTACGAAGACTAAACCTTGATGGTGATAAACAGTCGGATTTGACTGTCCATGGAGGAGAAGATAAAGCTGTATATGTATATCCTTGGGAGCACTATGAATATTGGCAAATGCAATTACCTGATACAATCTTTTCATATGGAATGTTTGGTGAAAACTTTACTACCGAGGGATTGATGGAAGATGCTGTTAACATCGGTGATCAGTTTCAAATTGGGTCGGCGAAAGTGATAGTTACACAGCCAAGAATGCCTTGCTATAAGCTTGGAGTCAAGTTCGGACGAACGGATATTATCAGGCGATTTCTTGCAAGTGGACGCTCAGGAATTTACTTTAAGGTACTACAAGAAGGTGAGGTCGGATCTGCAGATACAATAGAACTCATCAGTAGAGATAAAAATAATGTTACCGTTAAAGATATTGTACGGTTGTATGTAAATGATAAGAAAGATATTGAAACAATGCAACGGGCTATACGAATAAATGCATTGCCCGAAGGATGGAGAAATCATTTTGGGCAGCAGATAGAAGAACAAAATGAAAGTAGATGAATATATTGGATCTGATGAGATTGTAGATGAGATATTCTCTACCATTTATCAAGATTCCAACTGTACAATCGTACTATCAGATACGGTTCTTTTCCATCTTTTATTATGAGCCTTAAGTACATCTAGTTTGTTTTTCGATTAGGATTTGATTCATAGAGGTAAATAGATACCTTATCATACTTATTCGCACCCCCCACAAAGGTGGCAATCCTGTTTGTGGTGTACAAATTAAAGTTCTTTTGTATTTGGTCGGCCGCTTCATGATTCCTCAATATGTATATTAATGCGGGGTCTACTATCAAAAGAACCTTGTGGGTTTTGATTGATATATCACCATTATAATAGTCTATATAATTGTGATCCAACTGGAGTACAGATTGCGGTATCCAAGTATAGAAAGGGTTTGAAATAACAGTTATATCATTACTATTATTAGAACGTAAGTATTGTATAATAAAATTGGCTGCTTCAAAGTAAGCAGAATTAAGGTTTATTGGAATCATGAGCAGAATAGTGTTTATTAATCCAAAGACCCCTACAGCTGCAATTATAATACATATAGTCAATTTCTGGTAAATCTTTTTGATACTAGCTATATTCGGCAGAAATTCTATAAGCCTAGCGGCTGCAACACAAAATGCTGGTAACAATGGGACTATGTGCCAATAAGAAACAAATCCAATCAAGTACAAAAATATCAGAAAAGGAGCGAACCATAATAAAAGAAAAATATCTCTTTTTATTGCTGCAAAAGCTAGACCCGATATTCCTAATATAATTAATACAGGATCAATACTAATGTCATATTTTATCGAATCAATGAAAGTATTGCTTACTCCTCTATGTGTTTGCCAAAAGACTCCATCTAACCATGAGTTAAATTGGCCTACATGTATAGCATACATAGGCCAAATCAGTGGTATCAAAACTACAGGTACAAACCATAATCCAAGAAGACTTAGACTACGGCTATTTCTGTAAACAACATATCCTATTAATGGAACCATCGCAAATACTGGAATTTTTGTGAAAATGGACAGTCCAAGAAGAAGACCTGAAAATAAGATCATTAAAGTTTTCTTATTAATAAAATAATTTTCAGATCCTCCAACGTATGTATTTTTTATATTCATTGCAAACAATACGGAAGAAAGTAGTAATGGCAGTTGGAGAGGCTCCAACCACATTCTTCTTACTACCCATGTTAGAGGCATTACTGCAAATAAAATAGATGCTAGGAATGCCACTCTTTTACCATATCTGAGATTTGTTATTTTATAAATAAGAAGAGTATCAATAACTGCAAGTATTCCCATTAATATTCTAGGAACAAGATACAGCATTTCAGTTGAATGTGCGATATCACTTGAAGCATTAAGCGAATAAGGATACCCAATAAGTCCTAATGTGGCTGCCAAAAAAAGTTGTCCAAAATATGGATGGTCATAAAGGGTTCCCTCTTGCGGTCCTTGACCTGTTAATACATGCATTGCTCTTCGCATGTATATACTCTCATCATTGGAAGGACCGGCTGGAAATCCTACTGTATTGTATAAATGGGTAAATCCAGACGATACACAGATTACAACTAATAAACCACAGACATCCCTACTGGGAAATTTGAACACAGACATTTTATCAGGCTAATTATCAAGTTTAGTTAGGTAATATTTATAAATGAAGTGCGGCACTTGCCATATTCATAACAATTAGTAAAAGAATTAGAATCAAAAATAAACCCTTTGCAAAAAGGGTTATTGTATTTATAGGATGATAACCTCTAGCATCCATAGTATCTAAAAATCACGTTCGTCTTATATGAGTTTGGGCCCTCAGGCTAGTTTGACAATCCTTTCAGCGGAGGGCTAATGGTCAGTGATGTCGACAAAATCATTCCATACAAGTTTCTTAAAGGAAGAAAAATGGGTAATACTAGCAGTGTTACCGATAGCGAATCGAAAGTGACTCCAATTGTGGACAAGTTTGGAGCGTTCAACTCATCGAGATATAAGCATTTATGAGAGCGTTAGAACACTTTATTCATGGTGATAAGAACAATTTTCACATAATGGACGTTCTTCCATGGTTGATCCGACAACAGAACACGTATTTATTACTGTGGAGATGATTCATGAAGATATATAATCAATTGTTTGATACGTGCTGCATTTCTGTCATACATGAGGTCTTCTATACTATAGGTAATGCATAAGACGAGTTAATTGGAAGTTATCCATTAATAAAAAACTTTTTTCTGTTATAAAAATATATAGTTTTATAGTTTATAATACGATGGAGAACTTTGGTAGTAAATGTCTATGAAATTCAAAGGTATGAGCATGATAATTTTCAATACGTAGTTGCAAGAACAAACAAAAACACAGAAGAGCAGGTAAGAAAGGATGTTGAAAAAATGAACGCAATGTTGAGTAATGAGATGAAAGCTCAAGGAATAAAATACATTTTTGCAATAGGGTCTATGTCGGATATCATAAAACAACGCGCAAAGAAGAATAAGAAAGAAGAAATATCATCAATCATTTAGAAAGAAAGATCAGTTAGAATATTTATTCAATATTTATTACTAAATCAATTATTATCTTGAGATCACGACGTCCAATCAATGATTGATTAATAAATTAGTACTTTTTATTGATGAATATATATTATCGACGTATAAGTGTGTCCTACAGCGGAGGAGATATCAGTTCATAATAGAACAAAGAAAAACTATTGTAAACTTGTATGATTCAGGAATCATTCCGGAGGTAATAGCACTGCAGATGGATATGAGCGAAGATAAAGTTCGTGAAATAATAAACGATGTAAAAAGAGGAAAAGGAGATGAGAATACGGAGGAGAACAATAAAGAGAAAAACAAGGATAATGCACTATCGTCATTGTCAACAGTAGGAGACTTGCCCATAAAAGACTCTGAACTTCCGCTAATTGGCGAACTTCACCTTGACAAAGCCGTTAACATCGATTATGCTATAAAACATGCACAATCAAGTACATGGAAGGCTTTGAAGGTAAAGTCTGATTTTGATATTTCTATGGAGGAGACACAAAATGCTCTAAAGGAGTATGCAGAGTCTAAGGCTACTTTTGTAATTCTCTATATCGATCTTGTGGACTCTACTAAGTTATCGATGACTTTACCTGTTAGCAGGCTTGCAACAATAATTCAATCATTTACCCAAGAAATGTCATTGATTATATCAGCTTATGGTGGATACCCGCTAAAGTATGTGGGCGATGCAATTTTAGCATTTTTTGTTGTAGATTCCTCCTCTTCAAATACTCTGTACCTGCGTTGTATTAATGCCGTAGAATGTGCATATTCAATGATTAAAGTTATTTGTCAGGGGATAAATCCTATTCTAAACCAGTACGATTATCCTGAGTTAAGTGTACGAATTGGTATCGACGTCGGCGAAAATGCAGTGGTCCAATTTGGGTGGGATACGCATACATTGGATGGAAATATTGTTCACAAAGATCGTCATTTTGACATTTTGGGTTATACCATAAGCATTGCAGCCAAAATGACTGCATTTGCAAAACCAGATCAAATTGTAATAGGTCAATTAGTATATAATGTATTAGAAGATAAACAGAAGTCTACATTTAGAATTTTGTCAATAAGCCCTCTAATTTGGGATTATATGAGTAACAATACTGGAGGTATTTATCACATGTACGGCAGTATAAATAAATGACAGAAAAGAAGATGATATTTTGTATCCTCTAATTTCAAACACGAAAATCTAAATTTAGAATCATTACCATTCCATAGTTAATCAAGCATTATAATCTTGCCAGCAAGAAATCACTATGAAAAATCGAAGCAGAAATGAAATAATTGCTGCGATACTAGAAGTTATCAATAGAGGAGAATCTACAAAAGCCAAAATAATATATGAAGCTTATCTCATACTTAATTAAATGAATGCATATCTCTTCTGCTCGAGATAGAAATGTATTCATTTATGGACATTCCAAAAGCAGAAGAGAATTTCTTCATTCAGATAACGGAAAAAGGGACACGCATTTCTTAATTCTTATTTTTATTATAATCTTCTACTTAAATCCAGGGTAAAAAACATTGTTAGACGAATAGTATGATGAGACAGCTGTAAACGATTCCTTATTTCGATAATTACTAGGTAAATAAGGTTATATTATTAAAGAATAAAATTCTATGTTTTTTTAGGGTCAAATTTATATAAAGATATATTTCTAGTTCAACAAATGTCATTGATAAAACAGTTCTTTAAGAGAAAAGATAAAGAAGAAAAAATTGATAAAAATAATAAAACTATTGTCAAATGTAAAGAATGTGGTATGCATTTCGAAAACAAAGATAGATTAAACGTACACGAGAAGAAAGCTCACTCAGGCAGGGGAGAAAGAAAGAAAAAGTCACCCTCCTAATTTGAGTACCCCATTTTTCATACAGATTATCCAGTGAGTTAGTATGCTGTAGGCATATGCAGTTGGACAGAGGTCCATTAGATATGCTTGCATTTTGAGTGAATTAAGCACATCACACATAGTCTCGCTAATCTATCATGATGATTTAGTCGTAGGTTTCTAAAGTGGTTCCAATTACCTCAGGTTTTTTTAGCCTTCAATAAAATATAATCAATAAATCCATGATGAGAAGCAGCCTTCATTTGCAATAATGATTTATAGAGAATAGTTTCAAGAAACTTCGGGTATTCTCGAATAATGATACTCCTTAACTTTTGCCTATTCTCAATATAATAATTGGCTAATGGCCCATATACATTCGATCCTATGTATTCGATATCTTGGATTTGGAAGCCGTGAGTTTTAACCATTGATTTGACATACTCTAACTTGTGATGTTCTGAGGCCCAAGTTAAAGATAGTATTCCAAGTTTTACAAATAGTGGTAACGATAACGAATTAGAGGATTTTGTTATAACTGGCATTGCCATTACTACAAGTCCAGAGCGTTCCAAAACCCTATATGATTCTTGTATAAATTGGAAGAATGGTTTAAAATGCTGAGCAGATTCAAAAGCAATTACTCTATCTGTAGAATTATTTTTAATTGGCAATATCGTGGAAGTTGCATTTATATGAAATATATTGTTACTTTTTGAACGCTTAAGGGAGACTAATGCAATGCTATGATCTGTCCTTTGATGCTTTGACTTGACAGCACAGGCAATCTTCAATTGTTGTAAATTTATATCCATACATAGAATTTTCAGTGAATTATATTCTGAATTCCATTGAAGTGCAGGAGCAGAGTATCCGCTTCCAATATCTATCAATGTTCTTGCTGTCTGCAAGGAAGCAAATTCTCCAAACATAGTAGAAAGTGTACATTGAGCCTGCAAAGGATCTTTAGTCTTGTCATCCCAGTATCCAAAATTCAACATATTTCCACCCGTAGTAATTTGCATTAGCCCTGAAAGTGAATTGTAAAGATTAATGACGTCACGTTCATTGCGTCTAAGAGTGCATAGAAATAGTTCAAGCACGTTAGTCAAAAGCAATATCAAAGAAGACGAGTAATATTACCTATTTAATTGAACTAGATGAGATTATGATAGGTCACCCACTATAAAATATAACCAGGTAAGCTAACGCTCAAATGCTTCTCTTTTGATGATAAAAGAGATTACTATAAACACCTTTTAATCTGACATAAGAAATTTGCAAGATTTTATTCCAATCGATCAGAGCCAAAGCACGCCTATGATTGTCTGCTGCGAAGGCTGTTATTTTTGCCAGCTACGGAAATACTATTAACTCTCGAACAGGCCTTAAATCATAGTCCATATGGCAGAATTTACGAAGGCCTTTCAGAAGCAGATCCTTCTTTTTGATGGAGCTATGGGAACAGAAATTCAGAAATTGAATCCAAAATTAGATGACTTTCCAGATAAAAAAGATGGTTTTAATGATGGCTTAATTCTTAGTAGACCGGAATGGATTAAGCAAATTCATATGAATTATCTGAGAGCCGGCGCAGACTGCATTGAAACAAATACGTTTGGTGGTAATAAGTTCAAACTTGGAGAATACGGATACAGTGACAAAACTCTAGAGTTTAATAAGAGAGCGGCTGAACTTGCAAGAGAGGTTTGTACTAAGTTTACTGATAAGCCAAGATATGTAATAGGTTCTATGGGTCCAACAGGGTACCTTCCAAGTTCTGATGATCCAGATCTAGGTCAAAAGTCCCTTGATGACATACAACAGGCCTTCATAGTACAAGCTGAAGGATTGATTCTAGGTACTGTCGATGCTTTGCTGATTGAAACTAGCCAAGATATACTCGAAGTTAAACTTGCAATCGAGGCTTGTCATGAGGCCATAGAAAAAGTAGGTCGCAAGGTACCAATTATTGCCAACGTTACGTTGGACCAATATGGAAAGATGCTACTTGGAACGAATATTCAGGCTGCTTATACTACAGTAAGCGATATGGGTATTGATGTATTTGGTTTAAATTGCTCCACAGGACCAACAGAAATGACTCCGAGCGTAAGATGGTTATGTGAACAAGATGAATTGCCAATATTAGTTATGCCCAACGCAGGCATGCCACAAAACGAGAATGGCAAAGCGGTCTATAAAATGACACCTAAAGAAATAACCGAAAGACTTGGAGAGTTTGTACAAAGTTACGAAAGTCTTCGCATAATAGGAGGATGTTGCGGAACTAGCCCCGAGCATATTAAAGAATTACGTGAAATGTTAAATCAACATAATAAGTCGGCGTAAGGTTTTAGATGGGATTATGTGAATAGACTTCTGTATTTAATGAAAGATACTGTACCTAGGATTAGTTCAGCATTGAAGGCATTAGACCTGAAACAGGAGCCTCCACCTCTAATAATTGGTGAACGACTCAATACTCAAGGGTCCAAGAAGGCAAAAGAGATGGTACTTAATAATGATTTTGATGGGCTTGTAAATTTAGCAAGAAAACAAGTAGAAGATGGGGCACATTGCCTTGATGTCTGTGTAGCCACTACCGAGCGGTCTGACGAACTTGAATTTATGAGATTGCTGGTCAAGCGGTTAAGTTTAGAGATAGATGCTCCACTTGTTATTGATTCCACAGATCCTAAAGTAATCGAGGCCACTCTAAAACAAAGTCCTGGCAGACCTATAATCAATTCGATCAACCTGGAAGGTGATGGATCTAGATTTCATTCACTGGCTCCTTTGATGTTGAAATATGGTGTTCCCGCTATCACAATGTGTATAGGACCAAAGGGAATGGCGAAGACTCAACAAGAGAAGTTAGAGACTGCCGAATTACTCTTTGAAACAGGTAAGAAGTATGGCCTTCAACCATGGCAGTTCATTTTTGATGTTCTCACTTTCACGCTTGCAACAGGTGAGACTGAATTCAGAGACTCTGCGAAAGCTACGCTTGAAGGCATACAATTAGTGAAAAAAAAGATTTCAGGTTGTTTTACAACTCTAGGTTTAAGCAATGTTAGTTTTGGTCTACCTGTACGTGCTAGAAAAATAGTTAATTCTGTATTTTTTTATCATGCGGTCAAGGCGGGACTTGATACTGTGATTATTAATGCAAAAGATGTCATCCCATATTCAGATATTGACAGTGTACAAGTAAAACTAGCTGAAGATCTTATTTTCAATACTCATCCTAACGCATTAGCTGAACTAATTTCTTATTTTGAAGATTCAAAGTCAATACCCGCTGAATCTATTAGTAAAAGAATAGAAGTAGATCCAAGCTGGGAGGCCAGTAAGAGATGTTATTTTAGAATTGTCAACAGGCTCAAAGATGGAATAGAAGGCGATGTCGTTTCTGCAATAGCAGACAGAATTTCAGAAAATGTCAGGATAATAAGAGAAGATAAGAATAGGTTAATACTCGAAGCTTCAAAGGAAGACGCTCACAATGCTGCCGTTCAAACCTTGAATGATACTTTACTACCGGCGATGAAAGAAGTAGGCGATAAGTTCGGTGCGGGTGAGCTTATTCTTCCTTTTGTGTTAAAATCTGCAGAGTGTATGAAGGCAGCAGTGACTGAACTAGAAAAATATTTGATAAGGCAAGAAGGAACTAGCAAGGGTAGGGTGGTATTGTGTACTGTATACGGAGATGTCCATGACATAGGCAAAAATCTAGTAAAGACTATTTTCACAAACAACGGATATACAGTATATGATCTTGGCAAACAGGTTCCATTACAAAGAATACTCGAAAAAATTAAAGAAGTGAATGCTGATGTAGTAGGCCTTTCTGCATTGCTTGTATCAACTTCAAAACAGATGCAGTATTTTGTCGAACAAGCAAAACAAAACAATATGAAAATTCCTGTAATATGTGGAGGCGCAGCCATCAACAGCATGTACATAAATAGAATTGCAAAAGAGGGTAGCATTTATCGCCCTGGAGTGTTTTACTGCAAAACTGCATTTGAGGGTCTAAGGATTATCAATAAACTTATGTCGAAAGAAAGCACACAGTTTATTTCAGAATGGCAACAGAAACTAGAACAGTGGGAGGAGAAACAAACTCAAAGAGTTGAGCCTAAGCAGACACTGCATAGCAACATAAAGCCAGTATCACCACCCATCCCACCACACATTAACAGACAGATAAGATTAGAACCAGAACAAATAGATCTCAATAAAATATGGAATTTTATCAACAAAAAATCGCTTTTTGTACTTTCTTGGGGTATTCGTGGCAAAGGAGCCAAAGATTTAGATAATGAAGAACTATTTGAAGTATGGAAAGAAAAAGTAATTAAAGAAAATTTATTTGAGCCAAAAGCAGTTTACGGTTATTTTAGGTGTCATAATACAAATGGCAAGTTAGCTGTAGACTTACCCACCGATGGTGAAAAGGTCGTCTTTGATTTTCCAAGATCATCAAAAGAGAAGCATTTGTGCCTGACAGATTATTTTGGTGAAGATGATATAGCATGTTTTCAGGCAGTCACCGTAGGCGAAAAAGTGACAGAGATAATAGATGATTGGAACAAAGATAATAAGTATACTGATGCATATTATTTGCATGGTTTAGCTGTGGAGACTGCAGAAGCATTAGCAGAGTGGATGAATTTGAATATAAAACATGAGCTTCAAATTGGCATCAAACGTGGTCTTAGATATAGTTGGGGATACCCTAGCTGTCCTGATATATCTCAGCATCAGCTGGTTTGGAAACTATTGGATCCTACAAAGTCTGGAATGAGATTAACGGAATCTGGACAAATAATACCTGATCAATCAACTGCAGCAATTGTAGTACATCATCCGGAAGCTGAATATTTCATATTGTAATCGATGACCCTGCTCACGTATCAACTCAAATTTATAGAAAATCTAAGATCAAGGGTTGACTGAAAATTTAAATCATATCATCAGCCAAACAATTAATAGAACTACAATGCAGGGATTATTCTATTAGACTCAAAGGTAATATATATTGTTCATTCTAGATTAAGATCCTGTGCGTAATAAAGAATGACAATAAATGGATTTGCTTTAGCCTGCGCAATAGATGAATCCCCACCATATTTCACATACGATGATCATACAATGTTAATTATACAATCAAAAAATCATGCTAAGTCTAAAATAGATGACTTTCAATATATTGAACCTTTTATAGAAGCATTAATTTCACATGAATCTATTCATGTTGTAATAAAAGAGTTAGAAGGGGAAAATACATCTGACTCTTTGGACGACATGGAAATAATTGTAGAACGTCAGAAGACAAAATTTCAAGTAACTTTGAATAATATCCTCTTCGCAAACGATATGTCAGGGATAGTTACCCCATAGTTGCCTTATTATACATATTGACCAGTTGTGTATAACATAGCATTGACTATAATTTCAGTAAGTCTCACATTACTAAAGAAACATTGTGCGTTACGGATCTAACGCACATTTTATTTGGTTGTTTTTGAATATATTTTATCTTCCTTCATATCGGCAACAGCCATCTCGTCTACTTTTGTTGTAACTTTGTACCATTTGTCATTGTGCTTGAATACATGCACAGAGGTCTTTTTATTGCTGGCAGAACCGTATCCACCTATCCTTTCACTCAACCTAGATCTCAGTTTGTCAACTTGGTATCTTGTTCGATAAGAATATTCATGTACTAAATATAACTATAATAATGGATTGTAAAATTCTTACCTAAGTGAAAATAATAGAATATCAATAAACACATCTCTTGAGGCTGACTTATTAAATTATATTTATGGACACTATTGCACATAGCCAGAGCTATATATTATTTTTAATGAACTCCATGAGATATTCTTGTTTGAACTCTCATGTCACAGATTTCTTATTCCTAAATATATTGCGCCCACTGTTGCTAGATTAAGTTATTCTTAGTTTGGATGAGGCATCTAAGGAATATAGTATTTGAATAAAGACAACTCATACTGCGACTACTATCCTACCACCTACCAACATTGGTTAAAATGACATAGACACTTTGCAATAAATCTGGTTGCAGTAATGGGATTCCTTATAATACTATTATCTTAAGTAACAGTGAAGAGATACATTTACTTATTAAGGTACAGTGATCGAAAATAGCTTTGATCTAAAATACCTGGAGCAGAATTGATATAAGGGCATTAACAAATTAATAGTTATTGTGTAAACTATGAAATACCCTTTACGGAATCTTATTTATGAAAAAATAAAACAAGTTGGTAACATAACAGATTCGGATCTGGTAAGTGCATTGAGTAAAGATACCATCAGCTTAACTGACACGGACTTGAACAAGATTTTACTTGATCTTGAAATATATGGTTTGATCAGAGTTTCGTGGCTTACAAAAGATAAACGAAGGATTGAGGTTATAGTAAACTCTAGATCAGTATAAAGTACTTGATAGAGAATTCAGACCATATTTGTCAGATTCTCAAATGCTGCAAAATCAA
Source organism: Candidatus Nitrososphaera maunauluensis (assembly GCA_041156085.1). GTDB lineage: Archaea > Thermoproteota > Nitrososphaeria > Nitrososphaerales > Nitrososphaeraceae > Nitrososphaera_A > Nitrososphaera_A maunauluensis. The sequence continues at coordinate 1,472 of JBEVTH010000055.1, read as the reverse complement.
TAGGCGAATAATCTTTCTAGCATACCTATATGTTCGTTGCTGTCATTGTGTATATTTTGTTGTTTGTGTTGTCGTCTATCATGATATGATTTTACTATCATTGCTAACGACACTGAACGATAAAAATATTTTGGATTCGTTACCACTGATAAGAATGGTATGGTTACCAACTATAATAACATAACATAACATAGAATAAATCGTTTTTGAAGTGAGGTCTGGGGGTATCAGAAATCATGATTGTCTTATTGTAATTGTGATACGGTTTTAAACGAAAATGAGATGGTAAGACTGCAGAAATTAATCATTCGAACTTCACTGCTGATAATACTATCGATAGCTATACCATCATTATCAATAGCACATGCACAGCCAAAACCGACTGACCCTACTTATGCAACGTGGTGGCACCACTATTTTCAAGGAAATGTGGATGGAATGAATAACAGAAAAGTACCTGGTCCACATACTGAGGCTTATGACAAAGGCTGGAAAGATGGATATCGGGAAATATATGGCGTAAACATACCCGTGCCACAAGGAAAATCAACTGATTACGTGAAAGGCTATAGAATTGGATATAGTAGCGGCAAAGGGACGGCCGAACAGGGTAATGATGTAGGGATTGACGAAATTCCTGATATATGTCATGGTTATTCTACGGAGTGGTGTAATGGATGGTCTGATGGTTATAAGTCAGGGTGGAATAGTGTTCCGAATGTTAGTGTCCCAACAAAAACTGTTAACGCAAGTAAATAACTATCATCTGAACGATGTTGGTCTGCGTGGTGAAACCTTCGATGAGATTGTAATGAGGCTTATAGAGTTTTACAGGAAGTCACATAAGCAGACAAAAAATGAATAATAGTAGTAAAGAATGTCAAATGTTTAGAAATGTTAGAGTCCCCAATCTTAACCAAACGATTTCTGGGAATAAGTGATAAGTTTCATAAATCACAAGAGATTCTACTACAAAAACACAATTTTGATCAAACGAATGATGCACGTGTTACAATATTTAGCATATGTCTAGTTGCAATAGATTCTGCTTTCCTAGCACTATTGCTCCGACAGTCAAGTTTGGTTGATGAAGAATGGTGGAAAAGAATGTGGATCACAGAACTAGGATTGCCAGCAGTGCCAAACAAACGAAGCGTCAAGATGATGCGCGACAATTTCATGCAGTTTCTTGTTATTGGTTTTTTTTATTCTTTCTTTTCAGCCATTGAGAGTGCCTTTAGAATTTATCTTAGAGAGTTAGATCCTATCGCATGCAATAATGGAACTTCTGAATTTCTTTCTATATACAATTGTCTATTAAAGAAATTGAATTTGAAGCAATATAATGAGCTTCTAGATCTACTACGGCATATTCGAAACACCATACATAATAATGGTGTTTATTTCCATTCCGATGGTAAAAATAAATCAATTCAATATAAAGGAAAAGAATATAAATTTTGGATAAGCAA